>CAZJBC010000304.1:0-3684 GCA_964543805.1 uncultured Brevundimonas sp. | reverse complement strand
CAGGTCGGGCCGGGCCTGGTCGCCGATCAGCAAGGCGTCGCCAAAGCCGGCGGTTGTCACGAACAGGGCCCTTGCGCCGCGCCGCTCCAGCAGGGCGTTGGTGGCCACCGTCGTGCCCATCTTGATGCTGGCGACCCGATCGGCCGGGAAGGGCGCGCCCGGTTTGACGTCCAGCAGGCGGCGCATCGCCTCAACCGCCGCGTCCGGATAGTCCGCCGAGGCCGACAGCAGCTTGGCGGTGTGGATTTCACCCATCGGCGCGCGGCCCAGCACGTCGGTAAAGGTGCCGCCCCGGTCGATCCAGAATTCCCATCCGCCGCTCATGGTCCCTCATAGCGCGGGCCGGGCGCTTGTCGAACCCGGCGGCGCCGGGCCGACTGCGGCCGATTTCCGCGTACGCTCCTTGAAAACCGGTGTTATCGTCGATCATCCAGGGAGGCGGATCATGAACAGCAAACTCGGCGCTCAGGCTGTTGTTGTCGGCGCGGGCATGGGCGGGCTGGCGGCCGCCGCGGCCCTGGCGCCCTATTTCGAACGCGTCAGCATCATCGACAAGGATGCGATTCCGACCGGAGACGAGGTTCGTCTGGGCGTCGGGCAGGGCGCCCATACCCACCAGCTGCTGAAAGCCGGCGAGGAGACGCTGGAGCGCTTGCTGCCCGGCTTGCGCGATGGGCTCTACGCGGCCGGCGCCGCCGAGATTCGAGTGGGCAGGGACGTCATCTTCTTCGATCCGGGCGGCCCTCTGCCTGAGTGCGATCCGGGGTTTTCGGTCACCGCCCTGTCGCGGCCGCGTTATGAGCGGGTTCTGCGCGACAAGGTGCTGGCCCTGCCCAATGTCACCCTGCGGGACGACACGCCCGTGGCGGGTTGCCTGGTCGAGGATGGGGTCTGCATCGGCGTTGAGCTGGCGGATGGCGATAAGGTCCTGGCCGATCTGGTTGTCGACGCCTCGGGCATGAACGGTCCGCTGTGCGCAAAGCTGGCGCAGGATGGTCTCGCCGATTTCGACAGCGAGATGGTGAAGATCAACGTCGCCTACACCACCGTGCGGTTCCAGAAGCCGGAAGGCTGGCGGGGCGACGGCAAGGGCGTCTTTGTCCTGCCGCCGCCGCCGGGCAATCAATTCGCCCTGCTGCTGCCGATCGAGGACGATCAGTGGACGGTTTCGCTGGGCGTGCGCGGCGATACGCCCCTGCCGCGCAACCATGAGGAATTCAACGCCTTCGCCAAGTCGCTGCCGGTTTCGGGCGTCTACGACCGGGTCAGGGACGCAACGCCGCTGACGCCGTTCAAGGCCTTCCGCAAGACCCACGCGGTCCGCCGCCAGTTCGGCGCCGCGCGACGCTGGCCTGACCGCCTGATACCCGTGGGCGACACCATGACCAGCTTCAACCCGACCTTCGGCCAGGGCATGACGGTGGCGGCCCTGCAGGCCGGAACCCTGGCGAGGCTGATGGCCGAGCGGGCGGCGACAGGCGGCGGACTGGACGGGCTGGGCAAAGCCTATTTCCCGCAGGCCGAGGCGGTGGCCGCCGCGGCATGGGGCCTGGCGATCGGTTCGGACTACAGTTATGCCGAAACCGAAGGGCCCCGTCCGGCAGACTTCGCCCAGCAACAGTTCTCGGGGCGAGTGTTCCGCCAGCTGTGCGCCTCCGAGCCTGATTTCCTGGTCCTGCGGATGAGGATGGGACACATGCTGGAATCGGGCATGGCGCTGCGCGAAGGGCCGCTGGCCGCACGGTTCGGCGCCGCCATACAGGCCGCCCAGCAGGCCCAGGCCGCCGGCTGACAACGCCATGATCGACCACGTCTCGATACCGGTGCGTGACCTTTCCGCGGCGGCGGCCTTCTATCAGGCCGTGCTGGCCCCGCTGGGTCTGACCCGGCTTGTCGAGCGCGAGGAGACAGTCGGGTTTGGCAAGCGCTACCCGGAGTTCTGGCTGAACCTGCGCGCTGATTTTCCGCGCAGCGCCAATCCCGGCGGCCACATCTGTCTGCGGGCGCCCGACGAGACGGCGGTGCGCGCTTTCCACGCCGCGGCTTTGGCGGGCGGGGCATCAAACGAAGGCGCGCCCGGTCCGCGCCAGGCGGCCATGACGACCTATTTCGGCGCCTTCATCATCGATCTCGATGGCAACAAGATCGAAGCGGTCACCTTTCCCGCCGGCTGATCCTCAATCAGCGCGTTCCAATTCTGCGCCCATGCCGTTACATCCCGCCCGACAATGCGAGAGGAAACTCATGACGGGCGTTCTTGAAGGCGTACGGGTGCTTGATCTGGGTCGCTATATCGCCGGGCCTTTGTGCGGCGCCATGCTGGGCGATCTGGGCGCCGAGGTCATCCGTATCGAGCGGGTCGGCGGCGGCGAGGACCGGGCGCAGTATCCGCTGGGCGAGACCAGCGACGCCGGCGCGGCCTTCCTGGCCTTCAATCGCAACAAGAAGAGCCTGACGTTGGATCCGGGATCGGAAAAAGGCCGGGAGGTGATGAAGCGCCTGGTCGAGACCGCCGACATCGTGCTGGTCAACATGCCCCTGCCGGCCATTCAGAAAATCGGCCTGGACTACGAGAGCCTGAGGGTCATCAAGGACGACATCATCCTGCTGCACACCTCGGCCTTCGGCAACGACGGGCCCTATGCCGAGCGGGTGGGCTTCGACGGTATTGGCCAGGTGATGAGCGGCACGGTGGCTTTGTCGGGCCACCCGGGCGATCCGATGAAGAGTGTCGTCTGCTGGGTCGATGTCTCGACCGCCATGTTCAACGCCTATGGCGCGCTGGCCGCCATCCTGCACAAGCGCCAGACCGGCGAGGGCCAGAAGGTCGAGACCAACCTGCTGCGCTCGGCGCTCAACCTGTCGAACGTGCAGATCATTGAAGAGGCGGTGATCGACAAAAACCGCCAGGCCACCGGCAACCGCATGCAGGAGGGCGGTCCGGGCGATCTGCACAAGACCCGCGACGGCTGGGTGATGATCCAGGTGGCGGGAGATTCCCTGTTCCGGCGTTGGGCGAAGCTGATGGGCGAGGAGGAAAAGTGGACCTCCGATCCGCGCTTTGCCAGCGAGATGCTGCGCGGCGACAATAACGCCATCCTGTCGGAACGCACCGCCGCCTTTACGAAGGACCTGACCACCGAAGAGGCTCTGGCCGCCTTCGCCGCCGCCAAGGTGCCGGCCGGCCCCATGCTCAATCCGCGGCAGGTGCTGGATGATCCGCACGTCCAGGCGGTGAACATGTATCATCCGACAGACTATCCCGGTCTTGCCCGCCCTGCGCCCATGGCCGAGCCCGGCGCGCGGTTTTCCGGCTTTGATGTGGCCCGAAACCGCCCGCCCACCTGCGGCGAACACACCGACGAAATTCTCGGCGGACTGGGCTATAGTTCGACGGAGATAGACGCCCTCAGGCAAGAAGGGGTCATCTAGCGTACGAGGGGAGACGTCCATGGTCGGGGTTCTAGAAGGCATCCGCGTGCTCGACCTTGGCCGCTACATCGCCGGGCCCCTGTGCTCGACCCTGCTGGCGGATCTGGGCGCCGAGGTAATCCGTATCGAGCGGGTGGGCGGCGGCGAGGACAGGCTAACCATTCCGCTGGGCCCCGACTGCGACGGCGGCGCGGGATTTCAGGCCTTCAATCGCAACAAGAAGAGCATCACTCTCGATCCCGGCTCGCCCCG
>CAZJBC010000303.1:0-3694 GCA_964543805.1 uncultured Brevundimonas sp. | reverse complement strand
CGGCGACGATCATGACGGTGCTGGGGTACCACACCCGGCCCAGGCGCTCGATCGTAAGCGCCCCGCCGTGCAGGGCGCCCCAGATCACTAAGTTCCACGAGGCGCCGTGCCACAGCCCGCCCAGCACCATGGTGACGAACAGGTTGCGGCACTGAGCGAACAGGCCGCCGCGGTTGCCGCCCAGCGGGATGTAGAGGTAGTCGCGCAGCCAGGACGACAGGCTGATGTGCCAGCGCCGCCAGAACTCCTGCAGCGAGGCGGCGCGGTAAGGCTGGTCAAAGTTGGCCAGGAAGCGATAGCCCAGCAGGGCGGCCAGGCCGATGGCCATGTCGCTGTAGGCGGAGAAGTCGCAATAGATCTGCACGGCATAGCCGTAGATCGCCGCCAGCATGTCGCCGGCGCTGTGGGCCGACGGATCGAAGAACACCGGATCGACCAGCTCGGTCGCCAGTTGTGAGGCGATGACCACCTTTTTGAACAGGCCCCAGGCGATCAGGGCCAGGGCCGCCGAAGCGGTCTTGCGATCCAGCACCGGTTTGGCGGCGAACTGGGGCAACAGGTCGGCGGCGCGCACGATGGGGCCGGCCACCAGATGGGCGAAGAAGCTCATCAGCAGCATGACGTCGAGCAGCCGGGCGGGCGGCAGCTTGCCGCGCGAGACGTCGATCAGATAGCTGATCCCCTGGAAGGTGAAGAACGAGACCCCGACCGGCAGGATCACCTTGAGCAGCGGCAGATCGCGGATCCAACCGACCATGGACAGCCAGTCCTGGGCCTGCTCGACGAAGAAGCCGTAGTATTTGAACACGCAAAGGATGGTCAGGTTGAGGGTGACGCCGCCAACCAGCCAAGCGCGGCGAACCCCGCCGGCCTTTGCCGCCACCTGGCGGGCGCAGAGCCAGTTCAGGCTGGCCGAGGCGATCAGCAGGGCGACGAAGCGCCAGTCCCAGGCGCCGTAGAAGATCCAGCTGCCGGCCAGCAGGACGATCTTGCGCCATTCGTTGTCTTTCTGCAGCCAGACCAGGGCGAAGAGCGCCAGGAAGAACAGGCCAAAGGTCAGGGTCGGGAACAGCATCGGGCCTAATCCTTCCTGCAGACGGTCTGGCACAGGGTGTCGAGATCGCTCTGCAGCCGCTCGGCCAGGCGCCGCCCGCCGGCCACCGTGTAGTGGACATGGTCGGGCTGCATCATCGCAGGCGTTGCGGAGGCCCAGGCGGCCGCGGCGCCGACGCCGCCCATGCGCGAGGCCCAGTCCCACAGCGCGACGTGTTCGCTTTCCGCCACGCGGCGCTGAATGGCGCGCACATCCTGCAGGGCGGGCGGCGAGAACCAGCCGTCGCGGGCGGGGTGGGCGGCGGGGGCCCGCGCGCCGTTGGCCCTTAAGCCCGGCAGCCTGGACTGGGCGTCGGGCGCGCCAAGCAGCAGGATGGGAACGCCGGGCGCGATGGCCCGCACGCGCGCGATCTGGCTACGAAGCGTAGCCTCATAATCGGCGGCCGAGAAGTTGGGCTCGAAGCCCTCGTTGGTGCCGTAGGCGATGACGATGAGGTCGGGCTTGTAGGCCTCGATCTCGACCTTCGACAGCTCATCGCCGCCGAGGATCATGTCGGTCAGCCGCGCGCTGGGCAGGCCCAGGTTCGAGACCATGACGCCCGGACGGTCGGTGAAGACGGCCCAGGACAGCAGGGTCGCCTGGCCCGAGGTGGTCACCGAGGCCGCGCCCTGGTCATCGTCGCTGGACACCGACGGGCAGGCGGCACCGGGCCGGGCGGCCTGGAGCGGGATGGTGGTGGACTGGCCGCCCATCGACAGGGTCAGGCTGCCGGCCTGCGGTCCGGTGACCGCGCAGACCACGAAGCGGCGAAAGCTGAAGCCGGGGTCGGCGGTGAGGCTGAGCGCGCCGCCGCCGGCAGGCGCGGTGAGGCGAAAGTCGGCGGCGCCGAAGACCAGATCCGACTGGCCCTGCTTGCGGGCCTGCAAGGCGCTGAACTCGCTCCAGCCGGGCCCTTGAGTCACCGTGACCTGCCGCATGGTGTAGCCGGCCCAGGGCTTTCCGGGCGGCAGGACGCCGCGGCCCCCATTGCCGTAGCGGGCCTGCAGGATGTCGCGCCAGGCGCCGGCGAAATTGTCGTTGGCGGTGTGGCTGTCGCCGATCTGCAGGATGTGCACGGGACGGGTATCGGCCGTCTGCAACAGGTTCAGGAACGAAGCCAGCGAGCGGCCGCCGCAGATGCCGCGCTCGCACGACGCCGGTGCCGTCCGCGCCGCCGAAGGGGCCGCAAGCGCCAGAAGGCCGGCAAGGCTGAGGGCGAGAGGCTTCATTTGGATGCTTCCGCGGCGGGGGCTTCAGCCGCCTGATTGTTGAGGACGATGCAGTTGGCCTGGGCCGGGGCCGCCTCGCCCGGCGATGCAGCGACCATGCGGGCGTGGGCCAGATCCGCCTCGATCTGTTTGGCCAGGGGCTCAGCCAGGCGGGCATAGCCGCCCATGGTCATGTGGACGCCGTCGTTGGCGCGCATCAGGTGGGTCTTGCCGTCATCGCCGACCAGATAGTCGCTGTAGGCGCCCTGCCCGTCGACCGACAGATCGCGCACGGGGATGTAGGGCACGCCCAGCCTGGCCATCCGCTCGCTGACCAGGGCCGACAACTCGGCCATGTCGCGGTCGTAGGCCTCGGTGCGCATGCGCGGCAGGCCCATCCAGTAGACCGTGGCGCCGCGGGCCCGCAGCGTGGCCACATAGTGCTCGGCGCGGGCGGCGTAGATCTCTTTCCAGTTGTCGCTCATCAGCCGCACGCCATGGCCGGCCTCGATCAGGGGCTGGTCGTCGTTGGCGCCGAAGTTGATGACGGCGATATCGACCGGCCCGGCCGTCAGGTTCTCTTCGGCCTGGGCCTCGACGTCGAGCTGCTGAAGGCGGGTGAAACCGGTGGAAATCTTGCTGTAGCGCAGCACTTCGAAATTCTGGGTCTTGGGGAAGCGGTGATAGAGCGCCGCCCACACGCCATCGCCGAAGCTGTCGCCGAACACCCCGATGCGGACCGGGCCACCGCTCTGCAGGGTGTGAAGCAGCATCGGCGTCGGCGCCGAGGCGCAAAAGGGAGTGGTCGGCATGGCGGGCAATGGCGCGGACCGGCCTGCGGCCACCGGAACGGCGGCGACGGCTGCCGTCCTGACCGGCGCGGAGACCGGCGGAGCGGCGGCTGGGGCGCTCTGGGAGGCGAAGGCGTAGCCTATCGCGCAGCCCAGGCCGACGCCGACCATCAGCACGCCGGTGCGGTCGAACGCCTGGCCGATCCGCCGCCGGGCGCCGCCCGCAGACATGTCGTTGGAAAGGCCGGCGTCCGCCATCGGTCGAAAGGTCCCTGGTTGCAGGACGAAAGATTGCCCCACAACCTGGGCCGCGCCAGCGGCGAGGTTGGCCAATCGCCACCCCAATGCGCCGGTCCTGTCCGGCTCCAGGCGGCCAGGTGCGGCCCGGGACCGGATTGTGCGGATTTTTGCCAGGTGAGCTGCGCCGCCGCCCAGTCGTTCACCGGGCCGGAATCGCCCACCCGCCTATAATTTCGTGGTACAGTCCATGGTCCCGCGGAACTCGGCGGGACGCTGGAGCGGGCGGTGCAATATGGCCGAGCGGGTTCGTGGCAGTGTCAGCGTGATGGTCGGCGTGCAGCCGTGGCGATCCGTGGACGTCC
>CAZJBC010000302.1:0-3701 GCA_964543805.1 uncultured Brevundimonas sp. | reverse complement strand
AGGCGAAGATGATGGCCGCCACGAGAGCGATCATTTTCAACAGGAAGGCGGCGCTGTTGTAGAGCTTCTCGGCGTTGCTGACGCCGATCAGAATGCCGCTGCCGATCGCCAGAATGATGCCGATGTGCAGGAACATGCGGGTGTTCTTTTCGATCACCGACGGTTTCTGCCCGGTCAGGCCGACGCCGATCAGGCGCAGGCTGGTCAGGATCACGCAGGCGCTGAGCATGAACAGGCCCAGGATGTGCACCACCTCCATCTCGGCGAAGATCTTCTGGATCAAGGCCGCGATGCCGGTGGTCTTCAGGTTGGAAACCCATTGGTGAACAACGGGCATGCCGTGGAAGACAGTCTCGAAACTGTCGGGCAGGATCTTGTTAAGTTGAGCAAGGACCATGACTATTTGGCCTCCGGCTTGGCGGCGCCCTTGGGCGCGGCGGACGTTGCGCCCGGTTGAGAGGATTGGTCGGAAGCCGGGGCGGCCGGAGCGACCGCGGCGGCGGCCGCATCATTGGCGACCTTTTCCTCGGCCAGCTGTTTCTGGAAGTCCTCGGGGGTCATGGCGCCGAGCGGTGAGACGGCGCAGCCTTCGAAGGTGTTCATCCAGGCCGAGTGCGGCTTGCCGCATTCGAACCAGCTGTAGGCGATCAGGCGTCCGAAGGCGATGACCAGGACCCAGGAGGTCAGCGAGATCATGGCCGAGAGCCTGGCCTTGGTCGGCGGGGTTTCCTGCTTGTCCCACTTGGCCCGGTCCTTTTCCACGACGAAGTGGAAAACCCAGACGTTGATGACGGCCAGAACCAGCACGATCATCTTCAGCCGGAACCAGATGTTGTGGTAATAATCCTGCGGCTTGGAGAAGAAGACGAACACGCCGCTGGCCATCAGGATGACCATCGAAATGATCGTCAGCGGCAGCAGCTTGTCGCGCAATTCCGAGATCGGCGTCTGCCGGAACGTCAGGCCCAACAGCCGCGAATCGAACACCATGATGTTTCCGAAGAACAGCATGGCGAACAACAGGTGCGAGCCTTCGATCAGGCCCCAGGCGTTGAGCGCTTCCAGCATGGCGGCGCTGTAGGATCGGCCATAGGCCGTGTGATGCTCGCCCCAGTGGTGCTGAATGTACCCGAGAAAGTCATTCAGCCAGCTGTGAGCAGCCAGAATTTCGTGCAGCAAGGTCTTACCCCTCCCTGACGGCCTGTCGCCCGATCACCGGACGATTTCCGTCGCTTTGGTTGCGTACCGGACCCGGCGTTGAGCCCGGAACTGTCCTGCGCTTATGCGCATCGGGGTGACTGTTCGGCGGTTTTGGGCAGGGCGGCCTTGACCCAGATCAAGCCCGTCGCCTCTGCGCGTTTCAGGCGAAGGCGGATGACAATCGCCAGGCCAGGTTCTATCAGGCGCCAATGCGAATTGCCGCTGTCGCCTGCATTCTTGTCAGTCTCGCGCTGCCCGCCGCGGCGCAAACGCGCACGCCGGCCCAGCGGCAGGTGGTGCTCAGCCTGGCCCGCACCCTGGGCGAGGCCCACGCCCTGCGCCTGGTCTGTCATGGCGACTACATCTGGTACGGCCGCATGGAGAGCCTGATCGCGGCGGAAAAGCCGGACGCGGCTTACGAGAGCGCCCTGAAGGACGCCTTCAACAGCGGCTTCCACGCCCGCCAGGCCCAGTTCCCCACCTGCACGCGCGACGCCGAACAGGCGCAGACCCAGGTCGACGCCAAGGGCTCGACCCTGTCCCGCCGCCTGGCCAAGCCGGAGGGGTAGGGCCCTACACAGATTGTGTGGCGCATGCCCCAAGCCAGGGCTAAGCTCACCCCAAAATAGAGGGAGGCCCACGCTCAATGCTCGCCGTACCGTCCGCCATTCTTGTCATCGCCGTCGTCCTGGCCCTGTTCATCGTCATGGGCTCCATCAAGATCGTGCCTCAGGGCTACGAATACACCGTCCAGCGGTTCGGGCGTTTCACGCGCACGCTGAAGCCCGGCCTGACCTTTCTGATGCCGTTCTATGAAGGCATCGGCAAGCGCATCAACATGATGGAACAGGTGCTGGAAGTCCCGCGCCAGGACGTCATCACCAAGGACAACGTCACCGTCCAGGTCGACGGCATCGTGTTCATCCAGGTGATCGATTCGGGCCAGGCGGCCTATCGGGTCAACAACCTCAACTACGCCATCTCGCAGTTGACCATGACCAACCTGCGCACCGTGGTGGGCTCGATGGATCTGGATGAGGTGCTCTCGCAACGCGACGCCATCAACACCCGCCTGCTGGGCACCATCGACCAGGCGACCCACCCGTGGGGCGTCAAATGCATGCGTATCGAGATCAAGGACCTGGCCCCGCCGCCCGATATCACCAACGCCATGGCCCGCCAGATGAAGGCCGAGCGGGAAAAGCGCTCGCTGATCATCGAGGCCGAGGGCGACCGTCAGGCGGCCATCACCCGCGCCGAGGGCTCCAAACAGTCCGCCATCCTCGAGGCCGAGGGGCGCCGCGAGGCCGCCTTCCGAGACGCCGAGGCGCGCGAGCGTTCCGCCCAGGCCGAAGCCGCCGCCACCACTGCGGTGTCGGAGGCCATCGAAAAGGGCAGCGTCAACGCCATCAATTACTTCGTCGCCCAGAAGTACGTCGAGGCCTTCGGCAAGCTGGCCGAATCGCCGAACCAGAAGACGGTCATCGTCCCTGCCGACATGAGCTCGCTGATCGGCTCGATCGCCGGCATCGGCGAGATGCTCAAGGGCGGCATTTCGGGCCAGCCGAAGGGGCCGGGCCCGTCCGCGCCCAAACCAGCGGCCGGCGGCGGCGGCGGATCACCCGCCAACCCGCCGAAGGTGAGCGTTCCGAAAGCAGGCTAAGCCATGATCGCCGAGTTTTACCAAACCCATCCGATGTGGACCTGGGCCGCCATTGCGGCAGTGTTGTTGGTTCTGGAGATCGCCACCGGCACCGGCTGGCTACTGTGGCCGGCGGCCTGCGCCGGCGTGGTGGCGATCCTTGCGCTCACCCGCGTGCTGGGTCTTCCTGGCGAGGTGATCGTCTTTGCACTGCTCTCGATCGTCACCAGCCTAACGGCGCGCAAGTATCTGAAAAAGAGCGACCTGCAGCCCGGCGCCAATGTCAACGACCGCGCCCACAGCTTGATCGGCAAGACCGGCCAGGTCACCGGCGTAAAAGCCGGCCACGCCCGCGTGCTGGTCGACGGGGCTGAATGGGAAGCCGAGGGCGAGGGGCTTGAGGCCGGGGCCTCGGTTGAAGTCGTCAAGGTGCTGGGCGGCGCACGGCTGGAAGTGAAGGCGGTTTAGAGGCGCGAGCCCTGAGGCCGTAACCGCAGCTTCGCGAAACGGTCTTTAAGCCAGGGCTCGGCGGCCAAGGCCCGCCTGATGTTGTCTCGCCCTTCCGTGGTTTGGCCCAGACTCATTTGGGCGAGTCCCAGGCCGTAGCGCGCCCACGCGTCATCAAAATCCTTTCCCAGAACCGCCGAGTAATCCGCGGCGGCGTCAGACGGCCGCCCCATCCGCAGGTAGACCGCGCCACGATTGAGCAATGACGCCCGTGACGCCGGCGCCAGGTCCAGGGCGCGGGTGCAGTCGGCGAGCGCCCGGTCGATCAATGTCCTGTCATGCAATTCATCGCCGCATCGGTTGTTGAAGGCGTCGGGCCTGTCCGGTGCAATTTCAATGGCCCGGCCATTCT
>CAZJBC010000301.1:0-3714 GCA_964543805.1 uncultured Brevundimonas sp. | reverse complement strand
TCCGCTACACCTGACCGCGAGCGGCGAGGTGAATCACCGCCGCCCTTGGAGGAATTCATGAGACGTATCGTGCTGGCGGTCGCCGCCATGACCATTATCGCCGACGCAGCCTGGGGCCAGTCCGCCCCGTTGGTCGCACGCGGCGCGGTCACCTCGCTCGACGGCAACACCCTGGTGATCAAGACCGACGCCGGCGCGTCGCAAACCATCACCCTGTCGCAGACCTGGAGCGTTTCGGTGCTCAAGCCGATAGCCCCGTCCGCCATCCAGCCCGGCTCGTTCATCGGCACGGCGGAAATCCCGCAGGCTGACGGCACCGGCAAGTCGGTCGAGGTCCACGTCTTCCCGCCCGGCCAGAAGCTCGGCGAAGGCCACTACGCCTGGGACCTGCGCCCGGATTCCATGATGACCAACGGCACGGTCGGCACCGTCAAGGACTCGGTCGGCGGCCGCCAGCTGGAGGTCACCTATCCGGCCGGAACCCGCACTGTCACCGTGCCCGGCGATGCGCCGGTCAATCTGATCACGCCGGGAACCCGCGACCAGATCAAACCGGGCGTTCAGGTGTTCATGACCATCCGCAAGGCCGCCGACGGATCGCTCGGCGCCTCGGCCCTGATGATCGGTGAAAACGGCGCCAAGCCGCCCATGTAGGCAGACCATCCAGTCTGTTTTCCCCCGGATCAAGTCCGGGGTTCGCCGGACTCGGCTTCGCCCAATATGCGGTTTCTCGTGGCTGCGCCACGCGAAGCCCGCAGGGCGAAGCGTGGTAGGCCCGGTAGGACTCGAACCTACAACCAGACCGTTATGAGCGGTCGGCTCTAACCATTGAGCTACGGGCCTATGGAGCCCGGTTAACATGGGCCGGGAAAGCCGCCTAGCCGGTCCGGTTGACGAGCGTGGCCATTGGGGACCATCTTCCTGAAAAACTAGCGCTGCTAGATAACGAGGGAACCCGCCGCCATGTCCATCAAACACACAGCCCTGACCGCAGCGCTTATGCTCGGACTGGCCAGCGCCGCCACCGCCCAGCAGCCAGCCGGCGCGCCTGCCGGAGCGCCGGGCGCAGCGCCCGGACGCGGCGGCGCGGGCAATGCGATCATCGCCGCCCAGACGGCGCTTGACGTCAATGAAAAGCCTGAACGCTGCGCCGCAAGCCTCGGCGGCGCCGGACGCGGCGGCCCACCCGGCGCTCCTGGCGCCGCGGCGCCGGCCAGAGGCGGCGCGCCCGGTGCGGCTCCGACCCCTGGCGCACCCGGCGCCGGCCGCGGCCCCCTGCCGCCCGCAACGCCCGCTACCGAGCCACGTCCGCGCGATGACGCGCGCCACCAGTGCTTCGTCAAGCAAGCTCACGACGGGCACATCGACCTGTTGTTCGTGGGCGACTCCATCACCGACTTCTGGCGCACGCCCGGCCGGGGCCTGTCTGACTGGAACAAGACCTGGGCGCCGATGCATGCCGCCAATTTCGGCATCGCCGGGGACACCACCCAAGGGGTATTGTGGCGCATGCAGAACGGCGAGCTGGACGGCTTCAAGGCCAAGGCCATCGTCTTCATGCTGGGCACAAACAACATCGGACGAAACAGCGCCGCCGACATCGCCGCGGGCGACGAAATGATCATCCGCGAGTTCCGCAAGCATCAGCCGCAGGCCAAGGTGCTGGTGCTGGCGGTCTTCCCCCGCACCATGGCCGCCGACGCCCCGATCCGTCAGCAGGTGCGGGATGTGAACTATAACCTGCGGCAAGTGG
Source organism: uncultured Brevundimonas sp. (assembly GCA_964543805.1). Taxonomy (GTDB): domain Bacteria; phylum Pseudomonadota; class Alphaproteobacteria; order Caulobacterales; family Caulobacteraceae; genus UBA5005. The sequence continues at coordinate 1,961 of CAZJBC010000301.1, read as the reverse complement.
CCGATAACAAGCACGTCTTCTACATGGACATCGGCGACAAGTTCCTCACCCCCGACGGGACCCTGCCGATCGAGATCATGGCCGACAGCCTGCACCCGACCCTGAAGGGCTATGGCATCTGGCGCGACGCCATCATGCCCAAGGTGCGCGAGCTGATGCGTTAGGCCATACCGCTAGAACCCGGTGTCCTTGAAAACGCCGTCCATGCGCCGAGCGATTTCCATGCCCGGCATGGCGAGTTTTCCCTGCATGGTGGCCGTGTAGTAGACGCCCTTGCGGGGCGTCGGGCCCGAGGCCCAGGAGACGTCGGCGCAACTGGTTTTCAGCGCCTCGCCCCGGCGCGCCGCGGCCTTGGCCACTTCAATGGGGGTGCGGGTTCCCGGCGCCACGCAGGCCGGCAGGGCCCGGTAGCACTCGGCCACAGACTGATACAGCCACAGGACCTTGCCCGAGGGCGCTTCGGTCAGAACCACGCAGGTCGTCGGATCGCCGATGGCCATGCCGATGGCCCCTGTGAGCTCGGCCTCGTCCACGCCCTTGGGCGGTTTCGGCGCACAGGCGGTAACCAGGCAGGCGCCGGTCAGCACGAGCGCCAGGGCGCGCAACGCCCTAGGCCGCGCGCTTGATCTCGTTGCCCTCGTCGAGCAGGACCACGGTGGGATTGTAATTGCGCGCTTCACTGGCATCGAGCTGACAGTAGGTCACAACGATGACCTTGTCGCCTTTTTGTACGAGCCGGGCGGCCGCGCCGTTGACGCCGATCACGCGGCTGCCGCGCGGCGCTTCGATGGCATAGGTCGTAAAGCGCACGCCGGTGGTGATGTTCAGCACATCCACCTGTTCATGCGGCAGGATTCCGGAGGCTTCCAGCAGCTCCCGGTCGATCGCGATGGAGCCCTCGTATTCCAGGTCGGCCTGGGTCACCGTCGCGCGGTGAAGCTTGGCCTTCATCATGGTGAGCAGCATATCCACTCGCCTTTCCTGAACGACGCTCCGCCACGATACGGAATGTTCCGTGGCATTCGGCGAGCGCCAATACACAACTACGCGACAGGTATCAACGGGTGTTTCGCCCCGCCATCTCCCTTTTAATATAGGGGTTTACGAAGGGTTTTCCGAGTCCATGCCGCAGTCGTGATCGGCTGCGCCGAGGCGCACCGGCCATCATCTTGACGGTGTTCACTTTTTTGGCCGCCGACTGGTTAGCGGGCCTGGTCGCGCACCCTCAGATCGCGCGCGTATCGCTGCCAGTTGGCGACGTAGTGGGCGGCGCCCAGGGCGAGCGCCCTGGACTGTTCGGGCAAGAGCATGCGCACCACCTTGCCGGGCGATCCCACAATCATGGAGCCGTCGGGAAATTCCTTGTTCTCGGTGATCAGCGTATTGGCGCCGACCAGACACCCCTTGCCGATCTTGGCCCCGTTCAGGACGATCGAGCCGATGCCGACCAGCGAGCCATCGCCGATCGTGCAGCCGTGCAGCATCACCATGTGGCCGATGGTCACGTTGTCGCCGATGGTCAGCGGCTCGCCGATATCGGTATGCAGGACAGAATTGTCCTGAACATTCGAGTTTTCGCCAATAGTGATGGGCTCGTTATCCCCGCGAAGCACGGCGCCGAACCAAACGCTGGCATTCTTCTTCAGGATTACATTCCCGGCGACCACCGCGTTTGGCGCAATCCAGTATTCGCCGCCCTCAGGCAGCGTCGGCTCTCGGTCGCCCAATCTATAGGCAGTCATCCGCACACACCCTATTCTTCAATTTGCCGGCTTGATTAACGGATCATAAAGCACGCTAGATCATTGTAGTTCGGCGATTCGAGGGGGTGAAAGCCCCCGCGAAAAGTCCCGTCTCGGGGACCTCCCCCGCGGCGCCTCCTTAACGGAGATTTGGGTGTCGCTTCCAGAGGTCGGGCGGACTGCGTTGCCGCCTCCGACGATCGGATCAGGACCGCCGGG
>CAZJBC010000300.1:0-3716 GCA_964543805.1 uncultured Brevundimonas sp. | reverse complement strand
TGGGCAGAAGGGGGAGCATGGCGGACCTGGCGGATGAAGCGAACCTGAGGTCTCCAAACTCCGCCTATTTGGTCAACAAAGGCTGAATAACGGGGTTCGGACTGCCGTGAATCATAATGTATATATCCGAAAACGGAGGCCGAATCCGGGTGTTTGGTTAACGCGATTTAATTGTAAATATCTGTAAACCATAAGAATTTTCAGGACTTTGTGCGATCTTTACGGGCCATTAAGCGCGACCTGCGAAGTTGGCTGCGTCATCGGGGGCAAGCAGGCCGGTTTGGGCTTGATCCTCCAACCTAACTGCTTGCAAAAATCACAGGAGATCTACACATGTCCAAGTTCATCGCGCGCTTTGCCAAGGACGAATCCGGCGCCACGGCCATTGAATACGGCCTGATCGTCGCCCTCATCGCCGTCGTCATCGTCGGCGTTGTCGGCACCATCGGCGGCAAGCTGAACACCGCTTTCGGCAAGATCAACGCCGCGCTCTAAGGCGCGACGGACGAGACTTGTCCGCTCCGGCTCCGGCCGGAACGAAAAATGGGACCGCTCGGGCAACCGGGCGGTCCTTTTTTTCGTCGCCCCTGCGGCGCGGAAACCTTTGGTTCACGCTGGCGGGCGCATTCTGCGCTTCATCCTTTTGACCGGCCGCGGCGATGCAGATCATTCAGACCCTATTTTTGGCGGCCTTTCCTGTGCTGGTGATCATCGCAGCCCTCAAGGATGCGACCAGCTTTACAATTCCCAACTGGCTGTCCGGCGCGCTGGTTCTGGCCTTCTTCCCAGCCGCCCTGGCGCTTGGGCTGAACCCTTCCGGCTATGGCGTCCATCTGGCCGTCGGGCTGGGCGCGCTGGTCGCCGGCATGGCCATGTTCGCGGCCGGCTGGATCGGCGGCGGCGACGCCAAGCTGTTTGCGGCCGCCGGTTTGTGGCTCGGCCTGCCGGCCATGGAGCCCTTTCTCATCGTCACCGCCCTGACGGGCGGCGCTCTGGCGGTGGCGCTGCTTAATCTGCGCAGCGCCTGGGTGCGCAACCTGATCCCAACGGGCCCGGCCTGGGTTGAGCGCCTGCGTGAGCCAAAGGGCGATGCGCCCTACGGCGTGGCCATCGCGGTCGGCGCCCTGGCGGCCTTCCCGCAGTGCGCTCTGGCCTTGGCGGCGCACGGATAATCTTTGCCGAAGCCTTCAAAAGCTTAGGCCACCGTTAACCATGGCGCGGCGATTGTCGGCCAGCGTGCTCCAGAATGGGGCCGACGATTCTGCGCTGAAGCGCAACCGATCCGTCCATAGTCCGGAGACCGCGCAATGAGCGCCGCTCGCATTGTCATCCTCACGCTCGCGCTGATCTGCGCGATTGGCCTCGCCGTGGTGGTGCGCAATATGATGGTCGCCAAGCGTCCGCCCGTCGCCACGGCCCAGGCCAAGGCCCCGCCGGCGATCGAGATGGTGCGCGTTCTGGTGGCCAAGCGCGACCTGGCGATCGGAACCCGCCTGAGCGCCGCCGACATGGGCTGGCAGAACTGGCCCGCCGAAAACCTCAATCCACTGTTCTACACCGACGGCGCCCATGCCGCGCCGGCCCCGGCCACCCCCACCGCCAAGGCCGCCGCCACGGCGGTCAAGGCCGTTCAGATGCTGTCTGGCTCGGCGGCGCTGGACAGTCTGGTCGGGACCATCGTTCACGATCCCATCGCCTCGGGCGAACCGATCCAGAAGAGCAAGATCGTGCCGGGCGGCGATGGCGGCTATCTGGCCGTTGTCCTGCCGCATGGCATGCAGGCCCTGGGCGTACCGATCAAATCCGACGGCAGCGCCGGCGGGTTCATCACGCCGGGCGACCGCGTCGATGTCATTCAAAGCCGCGAGATCGACGCTCCGGGCGGCCAGAGCCGCATCCGGGTCACCAACCCGGTGGTGCTGAATGTCAAGGTGCTGGCCATCGACCAGACCACCAAGCTCAAGGACGACACCAATACCATTGTCGGCGCCGTCGCCACCCTCGAGGTGTCGTCCGAGTCCGCTGAGGCGCTGGTCGAGGCCATCGCCCAGGGCGATTTGCACCTGGCCCTGCGGTCCTATGCCGACGTCAATGCGCCGTCCGGGGTGGCCCAGCCCCGCCGGCGGCAAGACCAGCAACAGAGCCAGACGGTCAAGGTCTTCAGCCAGGGCGATACAGTTGAACAGGCGGTGACGCGATGAGCACGCGGATCAAGACCCTGCTGGCCTACAGCGCGGCGGTCCTTCTGGCCGTCGGCAACACGACGGCCAGCGCGCAGACGGCCCTGGCGGGCGCGCCGCCAGCCGAGGCCAAGCCGATCCCGACCAGCGGCGGCATCCAGCGCGAGACGGTCGTCATTCCGATGGGCAAGTCGGCGGAAATTGAGTTTCCGCTGCCGATCCGCATCGGCGGCGCCACCGACGAGACCATCGCCGACGTGGCCATGCTGACCTCGACCCACGCCGTCATTATGGGCAAGAAGGCCGGCCAGACCGACATCCGCTTCCTGGACTCGCAGGGCCGCGTGCAGCTGATTGAAAACGTCCGCGTCGAGCAGGACTACAACGATCTGGGCAGCACCATTGAGGCTCTGGTGCCCACGGCGCACATCACCTACCGTGCGCTGGGCGACAAGCTGATCGTCGCCGGCACAACGGAAAACAATTCGGACCGCGACCGCGTGATCCAGCTGGCCTCCAGCATGGTCGCCTCGCCCGACAAGCTGATCAATTTCGTCACCAGCCAGAGCAATGACCAGGTGTCGCTGCAAGTCGAGGTGGTTGAGCTGAACCGCAGCGAGATCAAGCAGCTGGGCTTCAACACCAACGCCATCTTCGGCCAGCTGGGCATGGACCAGTGGGGCATTGGCAATACGCCGACCTACGGCGTCAACGGCGGCTTCCAGGGCGGCTTTTCCGGTGGGTATTCGCGCAACACCACCTCGCAGCCGGTCGGCACGGCGCCCACCAGCCTGTTCGCCAATCTGGTCAATATCCCGTTCGGTGCGACGGGGATCACCAATTCGACCATCGGCCAGTTCGTGAACAGCTTCCTGACCGGCGGGACCCTGACGTCGCCGCAGTCACAGTGGGTCAGCACCTACCTCAATCAATACGCCGGCCAGGTGCAGGTGGTCGACGCGATCACCAGCCAGACCTTCACCATGGCCGACGTCGGCATCAACGCCAACAACCTGCCGGCCCTGGTCCAGGCGTATGAGAACGGCACCAGCACCCTGTCTCCCATGGGCAACGAGTGGATGCGCAAGTTCCTGTCCAGCCTGCCCAATTCGAACAATCCGTTCTTCGCCAACACCGCTAATCCGAACTCGACCTTTATCGACCGCAACAACCCGGCCAATCCGGTCGCCACCGGTCGCGCGGGCTCGACAGGCACCAACCAGGCCCAGGCCTTGCTGCAGGCCTTCGAGCGCCAGGGTCTGGCGACGATCCTTGAACAGCCCAACCTGACCTCGATCTCGGGCGAGCCGGCCACCTTCCTGGTCGGCGGCGAATTCCCGGCTCCAACCGGCCGTGACCAGCAGGGCAACACCACCATCGAATTCAAGCAGTTCGGCGTCGGCCTGGGCTTTACGCCCATCGTCCAGTCGAACGGCCGCATCACGCTGAAGATCAATACCGAGGCCTCGGCCCTCTCCAGCCAGGGCGCTCTGGTGCTGCAGGGCATCACCGGCGCCGGCAGCTCGACGACCATTC
>CAZJBC010000299.1:0-3726 GCA_964543805.1 uncultured Brevundimonas sp. | reverse complement strand
CCTGATGCTTCATTTCCTTCAGGGCCGTCAGGAACAGAGGCGCGCGCAGGGCTTCTGGCAGGCGCTCCAGCGCCTCGTGAAACTCATCCGCCGCCTCGACCGCGATCAGGTCTGTTTCGGCGTCGTGGGCCGGCGCCTGTTCCAGATAGGGAAGGTAGATGGCGGCCTTCTGACGGACGGTGCGGCGGCGGCCCCAGTCGCGGCACTTGTTCAGAGCGATGCAGACCAGCCAGGTTTCGAACGGCTGGTTGGCGGGATAGGTCTGCAGGGCGGCCCAGGCCGACAGCAGGGTGTCCTGGGCCAGGTCGGCGGCGTCTTCGGCCACGCGTACGCGGCGGGCGATCAGGCCCCGCAGCTTGCCTTCGTAGCGGCTCATCAGCACGGGAAACGCGCGGGTGTCGCCGTTCAGGGCCAGGGTGACCAGCTGGCCGTCGGCCAGGTCCTGGCGGCGGACGCGGCGGGCTCCGGCGCGCGGCGCGGGGCCGGGCCAGTTGGCGGGCGCGCGACCGGTCTCGCCGATCGCGGTCGTGTAGGAATGCTGTGACGCCACGGGATATCGCCTCCACACGAAGTGAGGCTAAGGTGAAGCGCAACCTTGGCTATGTCTTGTTACGTACGGTTCGGGGACGTTACAGCCCGTTACAAGCCGTCCGTCAGGCCTTGGCCGCCACCCCTTGCGTCTCGTCGAACAGCAGCACCCGACCGGCGTTGCCCAACCCTAAGAAGGTCGAGACATTGTGCAGCACGGCGGCAATGATTGGCGCCTCGATGCCCAGCACCCCGGCCGCCGCCAGGGCGGTCAGGCCGAAGGTGAAGGTCAGGCCGATGGCGATGTTCACATAGATGGTCTTGCGGCAGCGGCGGCTTAGGCGAATGCAGGTGGCCAGCCGGTGCAGGTCGTTGGTCATCAAAGCAAGGTCGGCCGAGGCCATGGCCACGTCGGCGCCCTGGGCGCCCATGGCCACGCCGACGGCGCCGGCGCGCAGGGCCAGGGAGTCGTTGATGCCGTCGCCGACCACCATGGGCCGGTAGCCCTTGCGGATCTCCTGGCGCACGCGGGCCAGCTTGTCTTCCGGCAGCATGCCGGCATCGTATTCGTCGATGCCGACTTCATCGGCGACGTGGTGGGCGACGGCGGCGCGGTCGCCGGTCAGCAGCAGCATGCGCTCGATGCCCAGGGATTTGAGCTCGCGCACCGCATCGGCCGCGCCGGGCCTCAGCTGGTCGAAGAACAGCAGCCAGCCGAGAAACTTGTCGCCGAGGGATACCCCCGCGATGGGACCGTCATGTTCGGGCGGCGGCGGGGCGGCCACGCCCATGCGGGCGAACAGGTCGGCGCGGCCCAGCGCTGCGGTCTTGCCCTCGAATTCGCCGGTGACGCCAAAGCCGCCAATCTCACGCGCATCGGCCAGCTCGACCCGGTCTTCCGGCGCGGCGCACAGGGCGGCCGCCTTGCTGAGCGGGTGGTTGCTGGCGGCGCCCAGGCTGGAGGCCAGGCGGCGCAGGCCCGCTTCATCGACGCCTTTCATGGGACGCGCCTCGGCAAGGTGCAGTTCGCCGGTGGTGATGGTGCCGGTCTTGTCGAAGATCACCGAATTGACGTCGGCCAGGTGTTCGAGGAAGGCGGCGCCCTTGATCAGAATGCCGTGGCGCGCGGCCACGACGATGGCGGCCACCGACGTCGCCGGCGCGGCGATCACCAGGGCGCAAGGGCAGGAGGCGACCAGCACGGCCAGCATGGCGTGGATGTCGCCGGTCAGGAACCAGGTGCCGGCCGCGACCAGCAGAACCAGGGCCATGTACTGGCCGGCGTAGCGGTCCATCAGACGGGTGACCGGCGGCTTGGCGTCCTCGGCCTCGCGCATCAGGGTGATGATCTTGCCAAGTGTGGTGTTCTCGCCGACCCGGGTCAGCTCGATTTCCAGCAGGCCATCGATGTTCATGGCCCCGGCCAGGGCCGGATCGCCGGCCCGCACATCCACCGGCACGGACTCGCCGGTGAGCGAGGCCATGTCCAGGCTGGACAGACCCTTGCGCACGATGCCATCGGCCGGCAGCCGCTCGCCGGCCCTAAGCTCGATGATCCAGCCTTCCTGCAGGTCGGTGGTCGGAACCATGGCGTAGCTGCCGTCGGGCAGGATGCGGCGCGCATCGGCCTGGGTCAGCTTGCCCAATGCCTTCACCGCCTCGGTCGAGCCCAGCATGCTGCGCTCTTCGAGAATGTGGCCGACGGTCATGACGATGGGCAAAAGCGCCGCCGTCATCATGTCGCCCGTCGCCCAGGCGGCGATCAGGGCCAGAGCCACCAGGCGCTCAGTGATACCGTCCAGGCTGGGATGACGCAGGCTCTCCCAGGCCTCGACCAGAACGGGGCCGGCGACCAGGACAGCGGCGCAGCCGGCCACAAGGTCGGACACGCCCTTTAACGGCGGGAAGAAGATGCGGATGCCCACCGCGACAATCAGCAGGCAGAGCGAGGCCAGCGACAGAGACAGGCGCACCGCCATCATCAGCCGCTCGGCGTTTTCCAGCAGGCCGGGTCCGCCGCAGCGCGGGCCAAGGCCGATGGCGGCCAGCAAGCGCTGGAACAGGCCGGGCCGTTCGTAATAGGGCGGCGCAGCGCGCGGGCGATCGATGGCGGTCATTGCCGTGCGTCTCCCGACGAGAGGATGGCCATGCTCATGTCCTACTTGCCTCGTGCGGCCGGATTGGGACCGGAGATGACCATCTTCGGGCTTGAATTGGGATCGACCGCGATGACCTGTCCGGCCTTGGCCAGCACCGAGCTGATATTGTCGCGGAAGGCTTTCTGTTCAAGGCCGGTGCGCACGGCGCCGGCCGAGCGTTCGATGGCGCTGATGCTGCGGGTGTCGACGCTGGCCTGGGTGATCCGCTCCTGGGCGACGGCCTGGGCGGAGCTCTGCAGCCGCTCGGCTTCCTGTTCAGCCCCCTGCGAGCGCAGTTCGGCGGCGTTGCTGGCCGCGGCAATGTTTTCCTCGGCCTTCTGGGTGGCGGTGGCGACAGCCTCATAGGCGACGCGGGCCCGCGGCGGCAGGCTGGGGGTCATGTCGATGCGCTCGATCACCACGCCCAGGCTGGCGCCCTGCGTCTCCAGCGCTTTCAGGCGGGCGTTGAGGCCGTTGAGCAGGCGGTTGCGCACGGCGGCGCGGCGGGCGTCCACTACGGCGTCGGCATTGCCGCCGGCGCTCGGCTCGACCGCCATGAAGTCGTTCAGTTTCTGGCTGGCGGCGACCTGAACGGCGGTGGCGCGGAACATGCGGTCCATGGCCGCCTCGACGTGATCCTGGCTCAGCACATAGGCGACCGGATCGACGATGCGATAGGTCAAGGTGACGTCAAGCAGCACGACATTGCTGGTCCCGGGCGCCTCGCCGGTCAGATAGGGGGCGGCGGTGGGCGGCGGCGGGGCGGCGCCGGCGTCATTGGACACATCGATCAGCCCGGCGACGGGGGCCAGGGCGCCGACCTTGCGGCTGAGGCGGCGGTCGGGACCGGCGAGCAGTTTCACGTCCTCGAACGGCCGGGGAAAGGCCGGCAGAAGGCCCGACTTCTGGGTGCGCACCACGCGGCCGTAACGCAGGACCACGGCCTGCTTGTCCGGCGGGATGATCTTGAAATTGCTCCCCGCCCACAGCAGCGCCAGCAGCAGGGTGACGATATAGACCACGCGGAATCCGATCGCCGCCGACTGGACTATAGGTCCAG
>CAZJBC010000298.1:0-3729 GCA_964543805.1 uncultured Brevundimonas sp. | reverse complement strand
GTCCTCGTCCGACGCCCAGCGGTTGGTGGAAGCGGCCCTGCGCGATCCCTTCGACCACTGGCTGACCGCATCGCCAAAGGCCGCCCGCCTATTGCTCGATTTCGTGGTCGAGCGGGCTGAGGAGCGCCTGAAGCGGCGCAAGGACAAGGAAGTCGCCCGCGCCTCAGCCACCCGCAAGCTGCGCCTGCCGGGCAAGCTGGCCGACTGTTCGGGCGATGCCATGGATGGCACCGAGCTGTTCATCGTCGAGGGCGACTCCGCCGGCGGCTCGGCCAAACAGGCCCGCAACCGCCGCACCCAGGCCATCCTGCCGCTACGGGGCAAGATCCTCAACGTCGCCTCCTCGACCAGCGGCAAGGCGGCCGACAACCAGGAAATCAGCAACCTGATGCTGGCGCTCGGCGTCGGCGGCGGGTCCCGCTTCAACGCCGACGATCTGCGGTACGAGCGCATTATCATCATGACCGACGCCGATGTGGACGGCGCCCACATCGCCTCCCTGCTGATCACCTTTTTCTACCGCACCATGCCCGGTCTGATCCGCGATGGGCGCCTGTTCCTGGCTCTGCCGCCGCTCTATCGCCTCAGCCACGGCGGGACAGTGGAATACGCCCGGGACGAAGCGCATCGCGACGAACTGCTGGCCACGGTGTTCAAGGGCAAGAAGCCCGAGACCAGCCGCTTCAAGGGCCTGGGCGAAATGATGCCGGCCCAGCTGAAGGAAACCACCATGGAGCCGACCAAGCGCACCCTGGCGCGGGTCACCCTGCCCCGCTCGGAGGAGGCGGTGGAGGACCTGGTCGAAACCCTGATGGGCCGCAAGGCCGAACTGCGCTTCCGCTTCATCCAGGAAAACGCCGAGTTCGCGGTCGGCGATCTGGACGTCTAGGCCAGCACCACATCCTTGCCGACAGGCATCAGGGCCAGCTGCGCCAGCTTCACGTGCTGCCAGGCGAACGGAATGCCGATGATGGTGATGGCCAGCGGGATGGCGATGAAAATATGGTGCAGCGCCAGCCACCAGCCAGCGAAGACCAGCCAAATACCGTTGAGCAGGCAGCCGATGGGATTGCCACGGTCGACGTCGATCACGATCCGCCCGAACGGCCAGTAGCTGAACGAGGCCATCCGGAACGCCGCCGGCGTCCAGGGTAGGCCAACGATGGTGACAGCCATGATCACCCCGGCCAGCAGCCACAGCGTGCCGGAAATGAAGCCGCCGAAGACGAACCAGAGGACGTTGAGGATCAGGCGCATCGCCCCCTACCCACACCCCGCCGCCTTGGCCGGCAACGGCGGCGCCGTGATGCCGACGTTCCAGTTCCAGGCGATGGTCCCGGCTGCGCGGCGGCGGCACATGACCTGTTCGTTGAAGGCGTACATACCGGGCAACGGGTGGTGATCGAGCCGCGGCTGATCCTGGATCAGCAGATAGGCCTCGTCGCGGCCAAACGCCGTCCAGGCCGATGAGCCCGGGGCGCTGGGCCGGCCGGTCTTCACGAAACTGGTCCAGTAGGCGGTCATGCGGTCCGACAGGGCGACCTGGTCCGGCGTCTTGGGCGCGGTCGGCCAGACGGCCAGGGTGCGGTCCAGGGTTCCGAACACGAAGGGCAGCTCGCTGGCGTGAAAGCCGTGCAGGCCGGCGCTGTCGGCGGCCGGATAGCCGTGGTCCCACAGATAGAGGAAGGACGGCTTGCCGATGGCTTCCTGTTTGCGCACCAGGCGCTGGGCGGTCCAGCTGTAGAGCGCATCGCGGGTCGAGGCGATGACCGCCTCTTCCAGCCCGGCGCTGGCCGGGTAGAGCTTCAGATAGTCGGCCGACAGATCGCCGTAGCGGTCGTTGATGGCCTTCTCATAGACCGCCGCCGTGGCCGGCGCCGCCGGCGCCAGGGTGCGCAGCGAACGGATCTCCCCGCTGTTGGAGCCGGCCAGAACGGGCACCGGCGCCTGTTCGCCCTTGTCGAAGGTGTCGACCAGTTGGCGGGTCAGGATCTTGCCGTCCACCGCCCCGAAGGGCGACAGCCCGCCGCGCATCAGCCGCGCCGCATCCATGGATCGCAAGGTGGCCAGATCATTGGCCCCCAGCCGCGTGGCGAAGGCCGCGCCGGCCGCCTCGGCCGACGGGGCGCCGTATTTGGCGGTCTTCAGCTCGGGCGTGGAAACCATGTACGAACTCTCGGCGATGGCCTTGTTGAACAGGCCGCGCGCCCGGGGCGAGGCCAGCAGGTACAGCACCGACAGCCCGCCGGCCGACTCGCCGGCGATGGTGACATTGGCCGGATCGCCGCCGAAGGCCGCGATGTTGGCCTTGACCCATTGCAGGGCCGCGATCTGATCCAGCAGGCCATAGTTGCCGGAAATCCCCTCGGGCGATTCAGCGCTCAGGGCCGGGTGGGCCAGATAGCCGAACACGCCCAGGCGATAGTTGATGGTCACGACCACGATGCCGTGCTGGGCCATTTTCGTGCCGTCGTACATCGACTGGGCGCCCGAGCCGCTGGTCAGCGAGCCGCCGTGGATCCAGACCATGACCGGCGCTTTGCGGGCCTTGTCCGGGGTCCAGACGTTCAGCGACAGACAGTCCTCGCTCATCGAGGCCGGCGGATCGGCATAGATGCTCCCGCCCCCGCCGGTGGCCTGCATGCAGGCCGGACCAAAGGCCTTGGCGTCTTTCACGCCCGTCCATTTCGGCAGGGCCTTGGGCGGCGTCCAGCGAGCCGGACCGGCGGGCGAGGCGGCGTAGGGCAGGCCCTTGAAGGCGCGAATGCCGCTATCGAGCACGCCGGATGCCGAACCAGCGGGCGCGTTGACGACGGGGTCGGAAGCCGACCAGGCTGGAACGCCGGCCAGCAGGCCAAGCGTCAGGCCTGCCCAGATGGTCAGGCGACGTAAGCGTTTCATGGGGCCGCTCCGTTAGGCTTCTAGGCCGCCGACAGGGCTGCTGTCACCGCATTGGCCGCGGTGGTCAGTTCCTTGTCGACCGTATCGCTGATCGTGCCGCGCGCTTTCAGGGCGTGCAGGTCGCTGATGTATTTGGCGATCGAGGCCTTGGCCGTATCCCGGTCGGCTGGCTTGCCCTTGGTCCCGTCGGCATGCGCGATCTGGCGGACGATGGTCGCCGCCTCGTCGCCCATCCTGGTCACGTCGCGCAACTCGCCCATGTAGATATAGGTCATGTCGCCCAGGTCCTGGCCCAGCCGGCAGGCGGCTTTGCAGGGATCGCCCGAGCCGATGTAGGAGACCTCGGCCCGGTGAATGGTGGTGGAGCCGTCGATGGCCTGGATATAGCCGGCCTTCACATTGGCGTCGGTCTGGGCCTTCACCTGGGCCACATAGCCGGCGTGGGTCGGATAGAGCTGGTTGATCAGCGCATCCGAGAACGGCTCGTAGCGGCCATAGAGGTTGCAGAAGCTGTTGCCCGAGTTTTCGCGGGTCTGCAGGGCCGTCGGCACAGCGAACTCCGCCAGGCGGATGCCGCCCAGGGCGTTGCCGCGCTCGTCGCGCTTGTAGTCGGTGACGGTCCGGGGCTGGGGCGCCGCGGTCGCGCCCGGCGCCGGAGCGCCGCCGCGTCCGCCCGCCCCGCCGCGCGCCGCGCCACGGGCGGCGGCCGCGGCGATTTCCGCAGGCGTCATGTCACGGGTCATGATCTCGGCCTTGGGCGCGATGGGCGGCGGCGTACCGTCCAGCCACTTGTCCATCAGCGAATAGATGGCGCCCTCGGCTTCGTTG
>CAZJBC010000297.1:0-3780 GCA_964543805.1 uncultured Brevundimonas sp. | reverse complement strand
CGCCGGCGCCGACATCATCGAGCTGGGCTTTCCCTTTTCCGATCCCATGGCTGAAGGCCCGCCGATCCAGCGCGCGGCGTTGCGGGCGCTCAAGGCCGGCATGACGCTTCCCGGAACCCTCGATCTCGTGCGGCGGTTTCGCCTTGGAGACGACAAGACGCCGATCGTGCTGATGGGCTATCTCAATCCCATCCTGACCCGCGGGTTCGAGACCTTCGCCCGCGCCGCCCATGCCGCCGGCGTCGATGGCGTCATCGTCGTCGACTGTCCGCCGGAAGAGGCCGATCCCCTGGTTGACGCGCTGGACGCCGAGCAGATTTCCCTCATTCGCCTGGCCACGCCGACGACGGACGATGCTCGCCTGCCAGCGGTTATCCGCCGCACTTCGGGTTTCGTTTACTATGTTTCTGTAGCGGGGGTGACTGGCGTAAAGGAAGCGGACGCCGGGGCGGTCGCGCCCGCGGTCGCCCGAATCAGAAAGGCCTCAGGTTTGCCCGTAGTTGTAGGTTTCGGCGTGAAGACCCCTGAAAGAGCGGCCAGTGTGGCCAAAATTGCCGACGGCGTGGTCGTTGGATCCGTGCTGGTCGATGAAGTGGCGGGCGCCATCGCACAGTCGTGTGATCCGGTGTCGAAAGTACTGGAACGCGCTGCCGCCCTGAGCGAGGCTGTGCGCTCGGTCAAGGCAGACGGGCCTTTGTCGGCATGAGTATGGCAGAAATCAAAACCCCGGCTTCAGGGCCTCACGGACAGCCCGAACGCAAACGCGGCTGGCTGTCGCGGATTGCGCCTGGCGTGCGCAAGATCGCCAAGCGCGAGGCGCCCGAGAACCTGTGGGAAAAGTGTCCCGCCACCGGCGAGATGATCTATCGCCCGGATCTGGAGGCCAATCTGTGGGTCACGCCCGCCGGCCATCCGATGCGCATCGGGCCCGACCTGCGCTTTGCCTACACCTTTGACGAAGGCGTCCACGAAGAGATCGAAAGCCCGACCTCGCTCGACGATCCGCTGCATTTTTCCGACCAGCGCCCCTATACCGACCGCCTCGCCTCGGCCCGCAAAGCGACCGGCGAAAAGGACGCCATGGCCATCGCCTATGGCAAGGTCGGCGGCATCCCGGCCGTGGTGCTGGTTCAGGACTTCGCCTTCATGGGCGGATCGCTGGGCGTCGCCGCCGGCGAGACGTTCCTGAAAGCCGCTGAAGAAGCTGTCGCCCGGGGCTGTCCTCTGGTCATCTTCACAGCCTCGGGCGGCGCGCGCATGCAAGAGGGCACCTTGTCCCTCATGCAGATGGCTCGCACCACCATCGCCATCCAGACGCTAAAGGCCGCTGGCCTTCCTTACGTGGTCGTGCTGACCGATCCGACCACGGGCGGGGTGCTGGCCTCCTACGCCATGCTGGGCGACGTCCATATCGCCGAGCCCTCGGCGACCATCGGCTTCGCCGGCCGCCGGGTGATCGAGGAGACCATCCGCGAAACCCTGCCCGAAGGCTTCCAGACCGCCGAGTTCCTGGTCGAGCGCGGCATGGTCGACCGGGTCGTCACCCGCAAGGACCTGCCCGCCGTTCTGGGCTCGATCCTTGGCACCCTGATGATGGGCCGGGCCAAGAAGGCGGCCTGATCCTATTCCTCCCCATGGAGGGGAGGGGTGATAGAAGGTCCCCATGACCTACGACACCATCCGCGCCTCGGACGAAGCGATCGCCCGACTGCGGGCGCGCCATCCGGACCTGATCGACCTGACCACCGGCCGCGTGCTGCGTCTGCTGGAGGCGCTTGGCCGCCCGCAGGACAAGCTGCCGCCGGTGGTCCATGTGGCCGGCACTAATGGCAAGGGCTCGGTCTGCGCCTACCTGCGCGCCATGAGCGAGGCGGCGGGCCTGAAGGCCCACGTCCTGACCTCGCCGCATCTGGTGCGGTTCGCCGAACGTATCCGCGTCGCGGGCCAGCTGATTGGCGACGAGACCATGATGGCCCTGATCAACAGGGTCGAGACCGCCAACGCCGGCCAGCCGATCAGCTTCTTTGAACTGACCACCGCCATCGCCCTGCTGGCCTTCGCCGAGACCCCCGCCGACATCGCCATCATCGAGGTGGGTCTCGGCGGCCGCTTTGACGCCACCAACGTCTTCGATGCGCCGGCGGCCACGGTGATCGCGCCCGTGGACTACGACCACCTTGAAATGCTGGGGCCGGAGCTGTCGCGCATCGCCTGGGAAAAGGCCGGGATCATGCGCCCGGGCGTACCCTGCATCGTCGCCCGCCAGCTGGACGAGGCCATGGAGACCATCGATGACGAGGCCGAGGCGGTGGGCGCGCAGCTGACGGTCATGGGCCGCGACTTCGACGCCTGGGCCGAACATGGCCGCCTGGTCGTGCAGCTGCCCGATGAACTGCTCGACCTGCCGTTGCCCTCCCTGTTCGGCGAACACCAGGTCGCCAACGCCGGTCTGGCCGTTGCGGCTGCGCGCAGCATTTCCACGCCCAGGCTGGAGCCGGAAGGAATCGCCCGCGCCCAATGGCCGGCGCGTTTTCAAAGACTTACCGCAGGCCCGCTCTATAATGTTGCGCACAAAAAGAGCGCAGCAATCTGGCTTGATGGCGGCCACAACCCCCATGCGGGCCGGGCCCTGGCGGACGCCTGCGAGCGGCTGATCGAACGCGATCCGCGCCCGCTGGTCCTCATCGTCGGCATGCTGACCCGCAAGGACCCGCTCGGCTTTCTCGCCCCGTTCAAGGGCCTGCCGCGGATGGTCTACGCCACCAACTTCGACGCGCCCAACGCCATGCCCGCCATGACCATCGCCGCCGCCGCCCGTATGGCCGGGCTGGTGGCGGAAGAGACCGACCACGTCACCGACGCGGTGATGCGCGCTCTGGCGCTGGATGGCCCGGCGCCGCACATCCTGATCTGCGGCGGCCTTTATTTCGCCGGCGAGGTGCTGGCCATGAGCCTGGATACCTGGCCCACCTGATAAGGCTATCCTGTTCACACCAACACAGAGGCGACGCCCCATGCTGACGGTCCACCACCTCAATGAGTCGCGCTCGCAGCGCATCCTGTGGCTGTTGGAGGAACTTCAGGTTCCCTACGAGCTCAAGATCTATCAGCGCAATGCCGAGACGCGTCTGGCCCCGCCCGAGCTGGCGGCCATCCATCCCCTGGGCAAAAGCCCCGTAATCACCGACGATGGCATGGTCATCATCGAGACCGGCGCGATCATCGACTACATCATCCGCCGTCACGCCGGCGGGCGGCTGCAGCCCGATCCCGCCACCACTGACTACGATGAATATGTCCAATGGCTGCACTATGCAGAAGGCTCGGCCATGTTGCCGATGCTGTTGAACATGTATGTCGGGCGCCTGAAAGAGGCCGGCGCGCCGCTGCATCCGCGCATCAAGAGCGAGATAGCCAACCACCTGGGCTACATCAACGGCGCCCTGGCGGGACGGACGTTCTTCGTCGGCGAGACGCTGAGCGGCGCCGACATCGCCATGAGCTTTGTCGCCGAAGTGGCGCGGGCCCAGAAAACCCTGGCTGACTATCCCGACTTCAACGCTTGGCTGGACCGCCTGCACGATCGTCCCGCATGGAAGACGGCGCTGGAAAAGGGCGGACCCTACGCCTTGGGAAGTTAGCTAGCTCAACGGCCGGGGGTTGGAATTATGGCCAAGGAGCGAACCGGCGTCGCCGGAACCTGAAACCCCCGCTTCGGCCAGCCAGTCGAGGATCTTCTGCTTGGGCATGGCGCCGACCTTCATCGAGGCCATCTGGCCG
>CAZJBC010000296.1:0-3784 GCA_964543805.1 uncultured Brevundimonas sp. | reverse complement strand
ACACCCTGGCGCGGCCCTACATCAGCTATGGCCAGGCCGACCGGGTCGACATCGTCCTGACCAACCCGCCCTTCGGCGGCAAGGAAGAGGACGGGATCGAGAGCAACTTCCCCAAACAGTTCCAGACCCGCGAGACGGCCGACCTGTTCCTGGCCCTGATCATCCGCCTGCTGAAGCCCGGCGGCCGGGCCGCCGTGGTCCTGCCCGACGGCAGCCTGTTCGGCGAGGGCGTGAAAACCCGGCTGAAGGAGGCTATGATGGAAGAGTGCAACCTGCACACCATCGTTCGCCTGCCCAACTCGGTGTTCCGCCCCTACGCCTCGATCGGCACCAACCTGCTGTTCTTCGAAAAGGGCGAGCCTACGAAGGACATCTGGTTCTATGAGCACCAGGTGCCGGCAGGTCAGAAGGCCTATTCCATGACCCGGCCGATCCGGGTGGAGCACCTGCAGGGCTGCGTCGACTGGTGGGGCGGTGCGGAGCGTGAGGGCCGCCAGGAGACGCCCCAGGCCTGGCGTGTGACCGCCGACGAGGTAAAGGCCCGCGGCTACAACCTCGACATCAAGAACCCGCACAGCGTCGACGACGACCACGGCGACCCGGAAGCGCTGCTGCAGGCCCTGAACGCCGCCGAGGCCGAGACGGCGGGCTTGCGCGACCAACTGAAGGGCATCCTCGCCGAGGCACTGGCGCGATGAACGAGGCGCGGCTGATCGAACACTATGAGCGTATTGCCGACGCGCCGGATGCGACTGCTCGGTTGCGCCGGTTCATTCTGGACTTGGCCGTGCGCGGGAAACTGGTGCCTCAGGACTCAAATGAAGAACCCGCATCGGAGTTGTTGAAGAAGATAGCCGCAGAAAAGGCACGGCTGGTGAGGGCGGGAGAAATCCGGAAGGAGAAGATTCTGCCTGAGATCGAGGCGGGTGAAGCTCCCTTCAGCGCCCCGTGCGGCTGGGAGTGGGTACGCGTCCGCAAGGTGACGAGCGACCGTGGACAGACCGTTCCCGTTCAAGATTTTACCTACATCGACGTCACGGCGATCAATAAGGAAATCGGCTACATCGAGGGTGCCACGGTGGTCTCGGCACGTGACGCGCCGAGTCGTGCTCGCAAAGTCGTCCGGCAGGGCGACGTGCTTTATTCCTGCGTGCGTCCGTACCTATTGAATATCGCCATCATCGAAACGGCAATTTCACCGGCGCCTATCGCAAGCACTGCGTTCGCCGTGCTGAACGGATTTGGATTGGTAATGCCGCGCTATCAGTGGATCGTCTTGCGCAGCCCATACTTTGTCGAGTGCGTCGAAGAGAAGATGCGTGGCCAAGCCTATCCGGCGATCAACGACTCCGATTTTGCACTTCTTCCTTTCCCGCTCCCCCCCCTCCCCGAACAGCACCGAATCGTCGCCAAGGTCGATGAGTTGATGGCCCTGTGCGACCGGCTGGAGGCGGCGCGGGCAGAGCGGGAGGCAGCGCGCGACCGGCTTTCGGCGGCGAGCCTCGCACGCCTGGGCGCACCCGGTCCCGACACCTTCCAGGCCGACGCCCGCTTCGCCCTGGACGCGCTCCCCGCCCTCACCACGCGCCCCGACCAGATCAAGCAACTCCGCCAGACTATCCTGAACTTGGCTGTGCGAGGGAAGATCGTGCCGCAGGACCCCGGCGATGAGTCCGCGATGGCACTTTTGCATCGGGTCGCTTTGGAAAAGGCTAGTCTTCTGCAGGGCAACAACAAGAGCGCAAAACAATCCATCCCCAGGGATTCAACGATCGATCAATTCGATGTTCCAAGCAGTTGGAAGTGGTGTCAGCTGGATGAATTGTCTTGGAAAATCACAGACGGAGACCACCTAACGCCCAAACGTGAAGCGTCGGGGAGATACCTCCTGTCGGCAAGAAACGTCCTCAATGGACGCATTGAACTAGCCGACGTCGACTTCGTGGGAGATGCCGAATTTGAGCGCATGCGCAGTCGATGCGATCCGAACAAATTTGATATGTTGATTTCTTGTTCTGGTTCAATTGGTCGGGTGGCAATTGTTGATCGGGACGATGCTTACGTGATGGTCCGCAGTGCAGCATTGGTGAAGCCGGTCTTTGCACAACAACTGGCCCCCTACCTTTACTGGTCGCTTATTTCCGAATGTTTACAGATTCAGATGGGCCTTCGCGCAAAAGCAGCCGCGCAACCCAACCTCTTCATCGGATCAATTAGGCAGCTTATGATCCCGCTACCTCCTCTGGCCGAACAACGCCGCATCGTCGCCAAGGTCGATGAACTGATGGCCCTGTGCGACCGGTTGGAAGCGAGCCTTGCGTCAAGCGATGCGACCCGCCAGCGGCTGCTCGAAGCCCTGCTGAACGACGCCTTGAACGGCGTGCCCTTGGACGAGGCGGCCTGATGGGCGTTCCGCGCAGGTTTGTGACCGAGTATCCGGCCCGGTGCCTGGCGATCCTGGATATGGCCCAGCCGCTGGCGCAAAGAAATGACTTACTGGCTTCCTTTGCGCTGATGGCCGCGGCATCGGTCCTTGTCATCCCTTACGAGCGATTGAAGGCCAAGCATCCGCTGACGCAAGAGCGTGGCTCGGAGCTGTATGAAGCCCTCCATGGCCTCGAAAGACGGCCCTGGTCCACGGCGCCCTTCTGGGTGGGACGGGAGCCTGCCGAGTGGCATTTTTCCCGGATCATGGGCGACCCCAACAACGTGGCGCGCTGGACGAATGCGGCCGGCCAACCTTCCATGTCCACCGACGCCAATGAAATCAGCGGCAGGAAAGCTGGTGATGTCCTGCGCGTGCTCCGCAACGCCCTGGCTCACGGTAACGTTGTCTACCTGAACAAGCATGGGCAGGAGACGCCGGATACAGCGGTGCACACGCTGGCGTTCCTTTCTCGGTACGAGGAACTGGGAGGAGATCATGAAACTTATCGGCTGGCTGCAGCGCCCGCCGAACAGTTCCTCGAATTCCTTCGCCGATGGGCCGCATGGCTGGCGTCATTCCCCGTCGACGACCGATTAATCGAGGCCGCCTGATGCCAATCCGCAACGCCATCTGGACGGTAGGCGCGCAACCCCAACCTCTCGGCGAGGGACGACTGCCGACCGAGCGGGTGCTGGAGGACATGATTGTCGCGGCCCCGCGCATTCTCTCGGACGAGTGGATGCTGATCGGTCGGCAGGAGCGGACGGGTTCCGGTGGGGTCATCGACCTGTTGGCGGTCGCACCAGACGGAACCCTCGTGCTGATCGAATTGAAACGCGAGCGTACGCCGCGTGAGGTGGTCGCCCAGGCCATTGACTACGCCGTCTGGGTCGAGGGCCTGGAGGCCCAAGACATTGTCGCCATCTACGGCAGGTTCGCGCCCGGTCACGATCTCGCCGCCGATTTCCGGTCCCGCTTTGGCCAGCAGCTCGACGAAGACACCCTGAACGAGGGCCACCAGATCGTCATCGTCGCGACCCACCTCGATGACAGCAGCGAGCGGATCGTCGCCTATCTCAACAAACGCGATATCGCCATCAACGTGCTGTGCTTCCAGATTTTCACGATCGGCGATCAGCAGCTGCTCAGCCGCTCCTGGCTTCTGGACCCCGTGCACACCCAGGTCAGCGCCGCTGCCGCGGCGCCCGGCGCGCGAGGTGTGCGCGAGAGCGAACCTTGGAACGGAGAGTTCTACGCCTCTTTCGGCCAAGGGGAGACCCGGTCCTGGAACGAGGCTCGCCGTTACAACTTCATCAGCGCAGGCGGCGGCGCCTGGTACAGCAATACGCTGAACCT
>CAZJBC010000295.1:0-3787 GCA_964543805.1 uncultured Brevundimonas sp. | reverse complement strand
CCGAGCCGCCGCCGCGCTATTCCGAAGCCAGCCTGGTCAAGAAGATGGAAGAGCTGGGCATCGGCCGGCCTTCGACCTACGCCTCGATCCTGACCGTCCTGCGCGACCGCGAATATGTGCGCATGGACAAGAACCGGTTCGTGCCCGAGGACAAGGGCCGCCTGGTCACCGCGTTCCTGGAAGAATTCTTCCGTAAATACGTCGAGTACGATTTCACCGCCGACCTGGAGGAAAAGCTCGACAAGGTCTCGGCCGGCGAGATGGACTACAAGGAACTGCTGCGCGAGTTCTGGAAGGACTTTCACACCAAGGCCCAGGAAATCTCCGAGGTCCGCACCACCCAGGTGCTGGACGCCCTGAACGAGGCGCTGGGCCCGCACATCTTTCCGGCCAAGGCTGATGGCTCGGATCCCCGCGCCTGCCCGTCCTGCGGCATCGGCAAGCTGTCGCTGAAAACCAGCCGGTTCGGCGCCTTCATCGGCTGCTCGAACTATCCCGAATGCCGCTTCACCCGCCCGATCGCGGCCAATGACGCCGAGGACGCCGGCGCGACCGGCGATCGCCAGCTGGGGACCGATCCGCGCACAGGCCAGGCCGTCTGGCTGAAGAACGGCCGCTTTGGTCCCTACGTCGAAATGGGCGAGGCCAAGGAAGCCAAGCGCGCCTCGCTGCCCAAGGGCTGGGCGCCCGCCGACATGGACATTGACAAGGCATTGCGCCTGCTGTCGCTGCCCCGCGAGGTCGGCGTCCACCCGGACGAGGGCGGCATGATCCTGGCGGGTATCGGCCGCTATGGCCCCTATGTTCAGCACAACGGCACCTACGCCAACCTGCCGACAGCCGAAGAGGTGTTTGAGGTCGGGATCAACCGCGCCGTTGACGTCCTTGCTGAAAAGCGCGCCGGCGGCGGACGGGGCGGCCGCACCCCCGCCAGCGCTCTGGCCGACCTGGGCGCCCACCCGGCCGACGGCCAGCCCATCCGCATCCTGTCCGGTCGTTTCGGTCCCTACATCAAGCACGGCGCGACCAACGCCAACGTCCCGCGCGGAACCGAGCCCAAGGACGTAACCCTGGAGCAGGCCGTCGAACTGCTGGCCGCCCGCGCCGGCAAGGGCGGGGGAAAGAAGAAGGCTCCTGCGAAGAAGGCTGCGGCGCCCAAGGCTGCTACGGCGAAGAAGGCGGCGCCGAAGAAGAAGGCGCCGGCGAAGAAGGCTAAGGCGGGTTAGTTTTTAAACGAAGGCCATAGCCGCCCGCGCCGCAATTTCCACCTCCGTGACGAGCCTGCGAAGGTCCGAATTGACTGCAGTCTCATCTCGTTCCTCGATGTTGTCTCCGTTGGCGACGCATAAGATCCTGTCTCGCAACGATCCCATCGAGCCTGTTGCCTCGCTTAACGCAGACTGCACGATTGAGGTATCGCCTCGCGCCAAGCGCAATCGAAGGTGATCCAGCCTCGCGGAGACCCATCTATCGTCATGGTTCTGGAGGAGAACTATTGTCTCATGAAGAGCCCTGTCCAAATCCGAAAACGCCAGAATGCGTGGAAGGTCATTCGACTCGAAGCAATCTCGAATGACGCCGCCAACGTGACGTTTAAGATCCTCAAGGACGCCGATAACCAACCGATCTTCAACGTAGTAACGACCGCTAATGTCCACCACTATGAATGGGCCAGGTTCAGTCGGATCATCCGGCTGATCCGGATCGCGCTCATTTTCACCAACACTGAAGTAGGCCACGGTGTCGCCTGCTGCGTCGTTTAGAACCCATGGAAAGCTTTGGTCGGGCAGCACCTGATCCAGAGCCTGCCTCGCCTGTTCGCGACTAGGCAGGCCGTAAAGATAGTAGCTCTTCATGGCGCCCCCAAGTTCTGGCTGTGCGCGTTCGCACGTGCGGATTGAGCGGAAGGAGTAGAGAGTTTCAGCCCAAACTCAACGGCCTAAACCATGCCCTTGGCGATCAGGCTTTCGGCGCAGGCGACAACCGTGTCCTTTGCCGGCCTGAGTTTGAAGCCCAACATTTTCTGCGCCTTGGACGAATCGAAGGTGTGCTTCTTGCCCAAGCTGGGCGTCACCGACCTGACGGACGGATCGAAGAGGGCGACCAGCCGCAGCACGAAATCGGGCGCCTTGCGGGTCGGAACCTTCGCGGCCCGTGCGCCCAGAGACGCGCGCAGGATCTCGGCGATCTGGCTCATCCACAGGAAATCGCCGGCGACGATGAAGCGCTCGCCCGCGGCGGCGTCCGACGTCATCGCCAGGATGTGGGCCAGCGCCACGTCGCGAACATCGACTATGTCGAAGCCAAGGCGCGGCACGCCGGGAACCTTGCCGGTCAGCAGGCGCGAGACCAGCTGAACCGAGCCCAGGCCTTCGAGGGTCAGCACCGGGCCGATAATGGCGCCGGGCAGGATCGTGACCAGCTGCGTCTTCTTGTCCGCCATGAAGTCCCAGGCGGCCCGCTCGGCCAGCACCTTGGAGCGGCGGTATTCGTTGACGGTGGGATCATTTGGATCGGTCCAGACGCTCTCATCGTTGAAACTCTCAGGACCGGAAAACCGCGGCGCGGCGGCGGCCACCGAAGAGGTCAGCACGACGCGTTTGACCCCGGCGCCCACCGCCGCGCGCAGCACGCGCAGAGCCCCGTCCCGCGCCGGCCCAACCAGGTTGGAGGCGCCGTCACCGCCCAGGGGCGAGGCGACGTGCAGCACACAGGCGCAGCCGGCCACGGCCGAGTCCCAGCCGTCGTCAGACGTCAGGTCGGCTATGGCGAAGGTCAGACGATCGCCCGGATCGATTTCTGTGGCGACCGCGGCCCGCACAGACGCCTCCTTCGGGGCGCTTCTTACCGTCGTGCGCACCGCATAGCCGCGCCGCAGCAGCTCGACGATGGTCCACCCGCCGACATAGCCTGTACCGCCGGTCACCAGAACTGTTTCAGCCATTGTCTTGCCCGCCCTCAAACGCCGCTCGCAGCCTCATATGGGGCGGCGGCGTGCGGTTCCAATCCTTGACCCGTCGCACGGTTAAGTTATCCCGGCTTCCATGACCACCGAAGCTGAAATCCGCGAGTCCTTTGCCAACCAGGCCTACTGGGCCGACCGGCTGGGCTCGCCGTTTACCGGCCAGGTCTGCAAACTGCTGGGCGAGCGGCTGGATCGGACCAGCGCGGTGGGGCGCAAGGCGCTGGACTGGGCGGGCGATCCGACTGTTTTCGCCGACAACCTGCCGCTGCGGGTGGCCGGATCGCTCAACGGGCTTGTCCAGAAGGGCGCGGCGCCCGCGCTGGCGGCGCTCTATCCGCCGAACGCCATGCCGGGCGCCGAGACGCTGTGGGTCGAACTCGATCGCACCCTTCGTACGCACGAAGCGGCCCTGCTCTCACGCCTCGACCGCGCGCCCCAGACCAACGAGGTCGGCCGCTCGGCCGCCCTGATGACCGGCCTTTTGACCATCGCCAGCCAGTACCCCCTGCCCTTCGAGCTGTTCGAGACCGGCTGCAGCGCCGGGCTGAACCTCAATCTGGCGCGGTTTTCCTACGATCTCGGCGGGGTTGCAGCCGGCGATCCTGGCTCCTCCGTCAACATCGCACCGCAATGGTCGGGCCTGCCGCCGCCCGCCACGATGGTGCGCATCCTGTCCACGCGCGGCGTCGATATTTCGCCGCTGAAGGTCGCCGATCCCGACGACCGCGAGCTGCTGACCGCCTACGTCTGGCCGGACATGCTCGAGCGGCTGGCGCGGGTGCGCGCCGCCATCGACATTGCCCTGGCCCACCCGCCCCGCAT
>CAZJBC010000294.1:0-3789 GCA_964543805.1 uncultured Brevundimonas sp. | reverse complement strand
GGCGACAACGCCGCCGAGATTCTGGGCTGGATCAGCCGCCATGTGGACTACCGGTTCGGGATCAGCAACACCCAGACCACGGGGCTGGACACCTTTGTCGACCGCGCCGGCGTGTGCCGCGACTTCACACATCTGGCCATCACGCTTTTCCGCGCCGCGGGCATCCCCGCCCGGGCGGTCAGCGCCTTCGCCTGCAAGCTCGACCCGCCGGACATGCACGCCGTGGCCGAGGTGTTTCTGGCCGGCAGCTGGTGGCTGGTCGATCCGACCGGCAAGGCGCCCATCGAGGGGCTGGTGCGGGTGGCCACGGGCCTGGACGCCACCGACATCGCCTTCATGACCATCTTCGGCCAGGCCAGCCTGGTGCGCCAGTCGTTCTCGGCCCAGGCCCAGGCGGCTGACGCGGCCTGATCACTTGCGTTTTGCCACCGTTCATCGTCCAAGGCGCAGTGTGCGAAATAACGGCCTAAGACGCGCACGCTCCTGAACTTTCGGCGAGGGACGAACCGGACGCGCGCGTATCATAGTCAGCAACTCTCAATACGGAGCTTTCCCATGCGATCTTCCTTCTTTCATCCTGCCGCCGCCGTGTTTGCCGCGGCGGTCCTGATTGCCCCTGTCGCCGCCTTCGCCCACCCCGAGCTGAAGTCCAGCACGCCGGCGGCCAAGTCGACGGTGGCGGCGCCCGCCACGCTTCAGCTGCACTTCGCCGAGCCGCTCGAACTCAAGCTCAGCGGCGTCAACCTGACCCTGGTCAGCATGATGATGTCGGGCAAGATGACGACCCACAACTTGAAGATCGACACCACGGCGGTGCTGGATCCCAAGGACCCCAAGACCCTGATCGTCACGCCCAAGACGCCGTTGTCGTCGGGCAACTACAAGGTCGCCTGGCATGCGACCTCGGTCGACACCCACCGTCTGACGGGGACCTACACCTTCACCGTCAAATAGGCCTGCGAAGAGGTGCGCCGGCGCCGCTTGCGCGGCGTCGGTACGCCGACCATGATCGCAAACGCCGAGGCGGGCGTCAGGACGGAATCCGTGACAACTGATTGCGGTCACCATCATCCCCACGGTCACCACCCTGCGCCACCCGCGGGAGCTGTCGCGACGGACGGCGTGATCTACACCTGCCCCATGCACCCCCAGGTCCGCCAGGTCGGGCCGGGCGCGTGCCCGATCTGCGGCATGGCGCTGGAGCCGCTGGCGCCGGTGGCGCAGACAGGGCCTAATCCCGAACTGACCGACATGAGCCGCCGCTTCTGGATCGGCCTCGCTCTGGCCGCGCCGGTCTTTGTCCTCGAAATGGGCGGCCATCTGATGGGTCACTCGCTGATGGTGGGCGAGCGGGCCTCCGGCTGGATCCAGCTGGCGCTTTCGACCCCGGTCGTCGTCTGGTGCGGCGCGCCGTTCTTTCAGCGGGGCTGGGCCTCGATCACCTCTCGCCGGCTCAACATGTTCACCCTGATCGCCATGGGGGTCGGGGTGGCCTTCGCCTACAGCCTGGTCGCCCAGCTGGCGCCCGGCCTGTTCCCGCCGGCGGTGCGGGGTCCGGATGGATCGTCGCCGGTCTATTTCGAGGCGGCGGCTGTAATCACCGTCCTGGTCCTGCTGGGCCAGGTGCTGGAACTACGGGCCCGCGAACACACCGCCGGCGCGATCCGCGCCCTGCTCGACCTGTCGCCCAAGACCGCCCGCCGCGTGAGCAAGGACGGCGCCGATGAGGACGTCCCTCTTGAGGCCATCGCGCCCGGCGACCGGCTGCGGGTTCGGCCGGGCGACAAGATTCCGGTGGACGGCGAAATTCTGGAAGGCCGCTCCGCCATCGACGAATCCCTGGTCACCGGCGAGTCCATGCCGGTCGACCGGGGGCCGGGTCAGGCGATCATCGGCGGCTCGCTGAACAGGACCGGCGCCTTTCTCATGCGGGCCGACAAGGTCGGAGCCGACACCCTGCTGGCCCAGATTGTCGACATGGTGGCCAAGGCCCAGCGCAGCCGCGCGCCGATCCAGCGCCTGGCCGACCGGGTCTCGGGCTGGTTTGTGCCGGCGGTGATCGGCGCGGCCCTCCTGGCCTTCGCCGTCTGGATGGCGGTCGGCCCTGTCCCGCGCCTGTCCTTCGCCCTGGTCGCAGCGGTCTCGGTGCTGATCATCGCCTGCCCCTGCGCCCTGGGACTGGCGACGCCCATCTCGATCATGGTCGGCGTCGGCCGCGGCGCCCGGGCCGGCGTGCTGATCAAGGACGCCGAGGCGCTGGAGCGGCTGGAGAAGATCGACACCCTGATCGTCGACAAGACCGGCACTCTGACCGAGGGCCGGCCGGCGGTGACCGCCATCGAGGCCGCGGCGAGCGTCGATGAAGCTGATTTACTGCGCCTGGCCGCCGGGCTGGAGCGGGCGAGCGAACATCCCCTGGCCGAGGCGCTGGTCAGGGCGGCCGAGGCGCGAGGGCTCAAGCTGGCCGAACCGACTGGCTTCGACTCGCCGGTCGGCAAGGGCGCGGTTGGAACCGTCGAAGGCCGCAAGCTGGTCATCGGCTCCGCCGCCTTCCTGTCCAAACAGGGCGTCGATGTGGCCGCCTTTTCGGCCGCGGCCGAAAATCACCGCTCGGGCGGCGCGACAGTCATCTTCGCGGCCATCGACGGCGCGGCCGCCGGCCTTTTTGTCATCGCCGATCCGATCAAGCCGACCGCGGCTGCCGCCGTCCAGGCCCTGAAGGCCGACGGGATCCGGGTGGTGATGATCACCGGCGATAACCGCACCACGGCGCTCAGCGTCGCCAGGGCTCTGGGCATCGACGAGCTCGAGGCCGACGTCCTGCCCGGCGGCAAGGCTGAGGTGGTCGAGCGTCTGCGCCGCGAAGGCCGCGTTGTCGCCATGGCCGGCGACGGGGTGAACGATGCGCCCGCCCTGGCCGCCGCCGAGGTCGGGATCGCCATGGGCGCGGGCTCGGACGTGGCCATCGAGAGCGCCGGCGTCACCCTGCTGAAGGGCGATCTGCAGGGCATCGTCAGGGCTCGAAAACTGTCGCGGGCGGTGATGGGAAACATCCGCCAGAACCTGATTTTCGCCTTTGTCTACAACGCCGCCGGCGTGCCGATCGCGGCCGGGATTCTTTATCCGTCCTTCGGCTGGCTGCTGTCGCCGGCCATCGCGGCCGCTGCCATGGCTCTGTCGTCCGTGAGCGTAATCAGCAACGCCCTGCGACTTCGCGCCCTCAAGCTATAGCCGTTACGAAACGGTACATAACGTGCGCGATTTCAATCTTTGTTTATGACGGCAAGTCTCTAAACTCACGACCGACGATCTCCTGGAGAAGTATGATGCTGCGACGGTTTGTAACGGCGATGGCCCTGTGCTCCCTGGCCGCCTGCGCCACGGGCGGCGGGGGCGGGGCTTCGTCCATGTCGGTGAAGGACCAGATGGCCAAGATCGTTCAGCCGGGCGCCGATGTGCTGTTCGCGGTCGGCGGCCAGGTCGATCCCGGCAACGGACCGGGCGCCAAGCCGACCGACGCCGACGGCTGGAAAAAGGCCGGCGATGCGGCCAAGAACATGAAGCAGGTCGCCGACTACATGGTCGCCCACCCGGTCGATCAGGGAACCTGGCTGACCGCCGCCAAGCAGATGAGCACCCTGTCGGACGCCGCCGCCAAGGCCGCAAACGCCAAGGACGGCGCCAAGCTGTCCCAGGTGGCCAACGACCTGGGCGACAACTGCACGACCTGCCACGCCAGGTACAAGAACCAGCACGCGAGCAAGACGCCCCTGTCGCGGGCGGCATGCT
>CAZJBC010000293.1:0-3830 GCA_964543805.1 uncultured Brevundimonas sp. | reverse complement strand
CGGCATTGCCAAGGCCCAGAAGGACGAGGCCCGCGCCGCCGCGCTGATGGCAGAGGTTGAGGCCCTGAAAGCCACCCTGACCGAACAGGGCGCGGCCGAAGAGGCCGCCCGCACCGGCCTGCAAGCCCTCCTGGCCTCGTTGCCGAACCTGCCGGCGGACGATGTGCCGCCGGGCGAGGACGAACACGGCAATGTCGAGGTCCGCCGCTTCGGAACGCCCTTTGCGATCGCTGCGCCGAAGGATCACGTCGACCTGGGCGAAGGCCTTGGTCTCATGGACTTCGAGGCCGCGGCGAAGATGTCCGGCGCGCGGTTCGTCGTTCTGAAGGGCCAGCTTGCCCGGCTTGAGCGGGCCCTGGGCCAGTTCATGCTCGACATCCAGACCGAGGAGCACGGCTATACCGAGGTCAATCCGCCGATCCTGGTGCGCGACGAGGCGATGTTCGGCACCGGCCAGCTGCCGAAATTCGAGAACGACCAGTTCCGCACCATCGACGGACGTTGGCTGATCCCGACGGCTGAAGTATCCCTGACCAACCTGGTGCGTGAAGCCATCACCGCCGAGGAAGACCTGCCGCTGCGGCTGACCGCTCTTACGCCCTGTTTCCGGCTGGAAGCCGGCTCGGCCGGCCGCGACACCCGCGGCATGATCCGCCAGCACCAGTTCCAGAAGGTCGAGATGGTTTCGATCAGCTCGCCGGAACAGTCGGCCGACGAGCATGAACGCATGGTCGGCTGCGCCGAGGCGATCCTCAAGCGGCTGGAGCTGCCGTTCCGCACCATGCTGCTGTGCGCGGGCGACATGGGATTTTCGTCGCGCAAGACCTATGACCTGGAAGTCTGGCTGCCGAGCCAGAACACCTACCGGGAAATCAGCTCGGTCTCGAACTGCGGCGACTTCCAGGCCCGGCGCATGGAGGCCCGCTGCAAGAAGGCCGGCGAGAAGGGCACGCGGTTCGTTCACACGCTCAATGGCTCCGGCCTGGCCGTGGGCCGCACCTTGGTGGCGGTGATGGAAAACTATCAGGACGAGGGCGGCCGGATCGCCATTCCCCAGGCCCTGCATCCCTATATGCGCGGCCTGACCCACATCGGAGGCGCATAGGCGGCCTTGCGCATCCTGATCACCAATGACGACGGCATCAACGCCGAAGGCCTGAAGGTCCTGGAAGATATCGCCGCGACCGTCTCCGACGACATCTGGGTCGTTGCGCCCGAGGTCGAACAGTCGGGCGCCTCGCGGGCGCTGACCCTGAGCGAGCTGCTGCGCGTGCGGAAAATCAGCGACCGCCGCTTTGCGGTGCGCGGCACGCCCACGGACGCGGTGATGCTGGCGGTGCAGGAACTTATGCCGCTGCGTCCGGATCTGGTGCTGTCGGGCGTCAACCGGGGCCAGAATATCGCCGAGGACGTCTCGCTGTCGGGAACCGTCGCGGGCGCCATCCAGGGCATGGCGCTGGGCATTCCCTCCATCGCCTTTTCGCAGGCGATGATGGTCTACCGCGACGATCACCGCGCGCCCTTCGAGATCGCCCGCGAACATGGCCCGCGAGTGGTCCGCCGCCTGCTGGACGCCGGCTGGCCCAAGGACGTGGTATTGAACGTCAACTTCCCCGATCCGGGCAGGGGCGCGGTCAAGGATCTGGTGGTCACCCGTCAGGGCTTTCGCGACATCTTCAACATCCATTTCGAGCGGCGCACCGACTTGCGCGGCGGCGACTACTACTGGATGGGCTTTCACCGCGAGCCGTCCGGAGCGCAGCAAGGTTCGGACATCCACGCCGTTTACGACGGACACATTTCCGTCAGCCCGCTGCACATAGATCTGACCCACGAGGCGGGGCTAAAATCCTTGAGTGCGGCCCTGACTGGCGCAAACTGAGCGCCATGATCGAAGGCTCTGACGCGCGACTGGCGAAACTGATCCTGGCCCTGCGATCGCAGGGCGTCACCGATCCCCAGGTGCTGTCGGCCATAGAGCGCACGCCGCGCGACATGTTCACCCAGGATATCTTCAAGGATCGCAGCTGGGAGAACCAGGCCCTGCCGATCGAATGCGGCCAGACCATCAGCCAGCCCTATATCGTTGGTCTGATGACCCAGGCCCTGACGCTGGGCCATCGCGACCGGGTGCTGGAGATCGGAACCGGCTCGGGCTACCAGACCGCCGTCCTGTCGCGCCTGTCGCGGCTGGTCTACACGATCGAGCGCTACCGGACCCTGATGAAGCAGGCCGAGGGGCGGTTCAAAAAGCTCGGCCTGACCAACATCATCACCCGGTTCGGCGATGGCGGAGCCGGCTGGCCGGAACAGGCGCCGTTCGACCGCATTATCGTCACAGCCGCGGCCCAGAGTGAGCCTCTGGCGCTGCTGAAACAGCTCAAGCCCGATGGCGTTCTGGTCGCTCCGGTCGGCAAGGGGCCAGTCCAGGCGCTCAACCGCTACGCGGCGGACAGCAAGGGCGGTTTCACCGTCGAGACCCTTTGCGACGTTCGGTTTGTGCCGATGCTCGACGGGGTCGCCAAAGAACTGTGAAAGCACGAATGATTCAGGAAGGTTTAACCATAGTGGCCGACTTTGCAGGCGAGTCCCGGGCGGGGACACGGGCGGGATATCCATGAACGGAGCGATCATGATCAACCGGTTGAAGACCCTGGTTGTCCAGGCCGGTTTCATCGGCGGACTGGCCGTGGCCCTGGCGGCCTGTCAGACCACCTCTCCCTACACCGGTCAGGGCGAGATCAAGCCAAAAGGGCCGCAACCGAATTTCCCGACTCACCTCGACACGCCGGCCGCCAACACGCCCGATACCCAGGTCATTGCAACATCGCCGCCGCCGCCCGCGGCTGCTCCGGCGACGCCGCCGCCCCCCGCGCCAAGGCCTTCCAGCACCGTCGACAGCCAGCCTCTGCCCCCCCTGACATCGGCCGCGCCGGCCGCACAACCTGCTCCGGCCCCTGCGCCCGCCCAACCGTTTGTCGCCTTCCCGGCGACCACTGCGGCCCCGGCGCCAGCCGCCGCCGCGGCGCCGGCGCCGCCGCCGCCAGCCGCGCCCACCTATCGTGAAATCGCCACCGGCCCGGTCATTGAGACCGAAGGCGCGCCGACCACTCACGTGGTCAAAAAGGGCGATACCCTTTCGTCGATTTCCCGCGAAATGGACATCAGCGTCAAAGACCTGCAGGAGCGCAACAAGCTCGGTGGCAAGTCCACGATCCACCCGGGTCAAAAGCTCAAGGGTCCGTCGGCCAAGGTGAAAGCCTATGTCGTCCAGCCGGGAGATACCCTGTCGTCCATCGCCCGCCGCTTCAGCGTCACCAATGCGCAGCTGACTCGCGCCAACGGCCTGGGCGCCAGCGGCGCGATCCGGCCGAACCAGCATCTGGTGCTGCCGAGCGGCTATCATGACACCGGCCCGCAGCGGATCGAGGTCGCCGCCGGATCGCCGCCGCCTCCGCCGCCGCCTTCCATCCCGGCTGCGCCCGCCAGGACGGCGGCTGCGCCGCCGCCCGCAGCCCCGCCTTCGGCGCCGCCCGCCGCTGCTGGGACAACAACGACCGTAACGACCACCACGACGACAGCGGCCGCTCCGCCGCCTGCCCGCCCGGCGCCGACCGCTCCTGCTTCCAGCGGTTCGGGCGGTGATTTCCTGGCCGCCGGCCGGGGAAAGTTCATCTGGCCGATTGACGGCCGCACGATCGGCCGGTTCGGCGAGAACGGACCCAGCCAGCAGTCGAACGGTCTGAGCACCGCGGCCGCCCAAGGGACCGAGGTCCAGGCCTCCGCCGCCGGTACGGTCACCTATGTCGGCCTGCTGAACGAGGATGTCG
>CAZJBC010000292.1:0-3856 GCA_964543805.1 uncultured Brevundimonas sp. | reverse complement strand
GAAGGTCACCGAATGCTCGCCGATGATGTCGCCGCCGCGCATGACCGAAAAGCCGATATCGCCCACCTTGCGGGCGCCGGTGATGCCGTCGCGGCCGCGGTCGCTGACATCCGCCAGATTGACGCCGCGACCCTCGGCGGCCGCTTCGCCCAGCATCAGCGCCGTACCCGAAGGGGAATCGACCTTGCGGTTATGGTGCGCCTCAAAGATTTCGATGTCCCAGGCCTCGGAGCCGAGGCGCTCTGCGGCCTGGCGGACCAGGCCGATCAGGGTGTTGATCCCCAGCGAAAAATTGCGCGAGCGGACGATGG
Source organism: uncultured Brevundimonas sp. (assembly GCA_964543805.1). Lineage (GTDB taxonomy): Bacteria > Pseudomonadota > Alphaproteobacteria > Caulobacterales > Caulobacteraceae > UBA5005. The sequence continues at coordinate 3,545 of CAZJBC010000292.1, read as the reverse complement.
GGATCTTTTTCGCGGCCGCGGCGATATCGGCCTCCTCGGCGGCGTTAAGGCCCGTCGAGCCGACGACAAGGGCGGTGTGAGAGGCGGCCGCGCGGGCGGCCAGGGCGACCGAGGCGGCGGGGCTGCTGAAGTCCAGGATCACATCGCAGGCGCCCAGGGCCTCTTCACGGGTGACCAGGACGCGGCTGCGGCCGCCCTCGTAGTCCACCACCTGACCTTCCGAGCCGGGGGCGTCGAAAATGGCGGTGATCTGCAGGCCGGGAGCCAGATCAACGGCGGTCGCCAGGGCCCAGCCCATGCGCCCGAGCGCGCCGGAGATACCGATACGGATGGGAGCGGATGTGGCCATTATGCGTCGATAAGGCCCCTTGCACCGCTTCGCAAGCTGACGAGGTTGTGATCGCCTTCCGGCGCCGCTAGGTTGCGCGCCCGCATCCTCAATGTCTGCAAAGCCTTATGACCACCGAAAAAGCCACCTTCACCGACGAGGAAGCCCTCGCGTTCCACAAGTACCCGACGCCGGGGAAGATTGCGATCGTCGCCACCAAGCCGATGGCGACGCAGCGGGACCTTAGCCTGGCCTATTCTCCGGGCGTGGCTGTGCCGGTGCATGCGATCGCCGCGGACCCTGACCTGGCCTACGATTACACCTCCAAGGGCAACCTGGTGGCGGTGATCTCAAACGGTACGGCGATCCTGGGTCTGGGCAATCTGGGGGCGCTCGCCTCCAAGCCGGTCATGGAAGGCAAGAGCGTCCTTTTCAAGCGCTTCGCCGACGTGGACTCGATCGATATCGAAGTCACCACCCAGGACCCGGACGAGTTGATCACCGTGGTCAAGAACATCGGCGTGACCTTCGGCGGCATCAATCTGGAAGACATCAAGAGCCCCGAGTGCTTCCGCATCGAGACCGAGCTGCAGGAACTGCTGGACATTCCGGTGTTCCACGACGACCAGCACGGCACGGCAATCATCTCGGCGGCGGGGATGATCAACGCCTGCCACATCACCGGGCGCAAGTTCGAGGATATCCGGGTGGTCATGAACGGCGCCGGCGCGGCGGGCGTCTCGACCATGAACCTGTTCCAGGCCATGGGCGTCAAACGCGAGAACTGCATCGCCGTCGACACCAAGGGCGTCATCTACCGCGGCCGCACCGAGGGCATGACCCAGGAAAAGTCCGCGCTCGCCGTCGACACCAAGGCCCGCACGCTGAAGGATGCGCTGAAGGGCGCGGACGTCTTCGTCGGCCTGTCGGTCAAGGGGGCGGTCACGCCGGAAGACATCAAGCTGATGGCCGACAAGCCGATCATCTTCGCCATGGCCAATCCCGATCCCGAGATCACGCCCGAGGAAGTCCGCTCGGTCCGTCCCGACGCCATCATCGCCACAGGGCGGAGCGACTACGCCAACCAGGTCAACAACGTCCTGGGCTTTCCCTACATCTTCCGCGGCGCCCTGGATGTGCGCGCCCGGCGGGTGAACCTGGAGATGAAGATCGCCTGCGCCCAGGCCCTGGCGCAGCTCGCCCGCGAGGATGTACCCGACGAAGTCGCCGCCGCCTATCATGGCCGCCAGCTGAAGTTCGGCCCCGACTACATCATCCCCGCGCCCTTCGATCCGCGCCTGATCTGGTACATCCCGCCCTTCGTCGCCCAGGCGGCCATGGACACGGGCGTCGCCCGCAAGCCCATCGAGGACATGGACGAGTACCGGGCGCGACTTGCCCAGCGCCTGGATCCCACCGCGGCCTTCCTGCAGTCGATCGTCAGCGCCGTTCAGGACGCGCCGCAAAAGCGCATCGTCTTCGCCGAGGGCGAAGAGCCGGCCGTCATCCGCGCCGCCTACGCCTTCCAGGGCCAGGGCCTGGGCAAGGCCGTGCTGCTCGGTCGCGAGGAAGAAATCCGCGAGAACGCCCGCGTCGCCGGCCTCAATCCGGCCGAACTGGATCTGGAAATCGTCAACGCCCGCCTGACCGACAAGAACCAGGCCTATACCGACTTCCTCTACGGCCGCCTGCAGCGCTCGGGCTATCTGCGCCGCGACTGCCAGCGGCTGATCAACCAGGACCGCAACGTCTTCGCGGCCGCCATGGTGGCCAGCGGCGACGCCGACGGCATGGTAACCGGCGTGACGCGATCGTTCGACGTGGCGCTGGAAGGAGTGCTCAACGCCATCGATCCGACCCCCGACGGGCGGGTGATCGGCATGTCGGTGGTGCTTGCCAAGGGCCACACCCTGTTCGTCGCTGACACCAACATCACCGAACTGCCCACCGGCGATGAACTGGTCGAGATCGCCATCGAGGCGGCCCAGGCGGTCAAGCGCCTCGGCCACACCCCGCGCGTGGCCTTCCTGTCCTATTCGACCTTTGGCAACCCCTCGGGCGAGCGGGCCGACAAGGTGCGCGACGCCGTGGCCATGCTGGACGAGATGGACGTCGACTTTGAATACGAAGGCGACATGCCGCCCGACCTGGCGCTGGACCCGACGCGACGGGGCAATTTCCCGTTCATGCGCCTGACGGGACCGGCCAATGTGCTGATCATGCCGGCCATCCACTCGGCCTCGATCTCGACCAAGATGCTGCATGCCCTGGGCGAGGCGACGGTGATCCCGCCGCTCTTGATGGGCCTGTCGCGGCCCGTGCAGATCTGCCCCCTGGCGTCGTCGGTCTCGACCATCCTCAACATGGCCACCTTCGCGGCCTATGAGGCGGCGGCTTACGACTAGGCTGGAGCAGCGGCGGCCCGTTCGGCGAGAAGTCGTTTGTGACGTGGAGCGATCCAGAAGGTCATGGCGACCGCGAACACGCCTATCAGGCTGGAATATATGAAGAACGTGACATAGCCGGCGCCCAAGGCCGCCGGCGACACGGCAATTTTGGCGGCGCCCTCTTTGAACGACACTGGGGGCAAGTGGTTGAACCAGCCAAGGAATCGCGCGGAAAGTCCTCCGCTCTGAGCCCCTCTTGCCCAGGTCTCCACAAGCCTTCCAGACTGTGAAGCGATCAGCTTGCCGAGCAATGCGTATAGCGACGTGAACAAGGCGTACTGAGTCGCCGTATAACCCGCGCTCGTCAGGCTCGACATATAGGCGATTAGGGCAGTGCCGCCGAATCCGGCGGCGATGTTGTCGACGCAAATCGCCGTATAGAGCGCTTGCACGTGCGGTCCTTGCGTAGCCAACCACGCAAACATCAGGTTCGCTAGTGGACTGGCAAACACCCCGATGGTCAGGGTCCGGATGATGCCTAATCGCGCCACCGCGAAACCACCAATGAACACCCCGACCATTGTGGCGATAATCCCAAACACTTTCCGCACTTCAGCGATCTGGTCGAGCGAGAAGCCGATGTCGAGGTAAAACGGGTTCATGATATTGAGTACAAAGTCCGACAGGCGATAGACACATATCAGCGCCAAGATCGGTCCGGCGAGACCACCAAAACGATCAAAGAAGTCTCGCAGCGGCGACCCAAACGACACCGCAAGATAAAGTCCGGGCCGCGTTCGAAATCGTGGAATGGGCCAACAGGCCAGCAC
>CAZJBC010000291.1:0-3891 GCA_964543805.1 uncultured Brevundimonas sp. | reverse complement strand
CGGTCTGCATGCACCAGGACCATGGCAATTCGCCGGCCACCTGCGCCACCGCCATCCAGCACGGCTTCACCTCGGTGATGATGGACGGGTCTCTGATGGAAGACGGCAAGAGCCCGGCCGATTACGACTACAATGTCGATGTCACCGCCAAGGTGGTCGAGATGGCCCACTCCTGCGGCGTCTCGGTCGAAGGCGAGCTGGGGGTTCTCGGCAGCCTCGAGACCGGCATGGGCGAAAAGGAAGACGGCCACGGCTTCGAGGGCAAGCTCGATCACTCACAGCTGCTGACCGATCCCGACCAGGCGGTGGATTTTGTCCAGCGCACCAAGGTCGATGCCCTGGCCATCGCCATGGGCACCAGCCACGGGGCCTACAAGTTTTCCCGCAAGCCGGACGGCGATGTCCTGGCCATGCATGTGATCGAGGAAATCCACCGCCGCCTGCCCGACACCCACCTGGTCATGCACGGCTCATCGTCCGTGCCGCAAGACCTGCAGGACTTGATCAACCAGTATGGCGGCAAGATGCCCCAGACCTGGGGCGTGCCGGTCGCCGAAATCCAGCGCGGCATCAAGAATGGCGTGCGCAAGATCAATATCGACACCGACAACCGCATGGCCATCACCGCGGCGATCCGCAAAGTCTTCGTCGAAAAGCCCGGCGAATTCGACCCGCGCAGCTATCTCAAGCCCGCCAAGGAAGCCATGCGCGCGGTGTGCAAACAGCGTTTCACCGAATTCGGCGCGGCGGGGATGGCCAGCAAGATCCGCGTCTCCCACACCTCGGTCATGGCCAAGGCCTATGCGGCGGGAAGCCTCGATCCCAAGACCGCCAGCGCGGGCGCGAAGGTGGCGGCGGAGTAGATGAGCGGGCGGACAAGCCCGTGAGCCCTCTGGAGCTGGCTGCTGCCGCATTTTCCGCGCTTAGCGTCTATTTCACCATCAAACGCAATCTGTGGCTTTGGCCGACGGGCCTGATCGGCACGGCGCTCTATGTCGTCGTTTTCGGCATGGCCAAGCTCTACGGCAGCACGGCGCTGCAGGTCTTTTTCATCGTTGTTCAAATCTACGGTTGGTGGTTCTGGGCGCGCAAGGATGCCTCGGGCCATGAGCCTCCCATTGCCAATCTCGGTCTTCGCAACAGCTTGATGGCCCTGATCGCCACTGTAGCCGTTTCGCTGATTGTCGGGTTCGTCGTCTCCCATACGACGGACGCCCATGCGCCTATACCGGACAACCTCATCCTTGGCCTGAGCATCACCGCGCAAATCCTGTTGTCCCGGAAGCTCATGGAGAACTGGCCGTTCTGGATCATCGTCGATGTTGGGTCGGTGGCGCTTTATGCATCGCAGGGGCTGCTGGCGACGGCGGCGCTCTACCTGCTCTTCCTGGGCATGGCCCTCTGGGGCTGGTGGGAATGGAGGGGCGCCGCCCGCAGGCAGGATCAGCCCGCGTGACTTTCGATAAGCCAAGGCGGGGTTTCCTGCTCGGCAAGTTCATGCCGCCGCATGCGGGCCATCAGCATCTTTGCGATTTCGCCAGCGCCTATGCCGAATCCCTGACGATCCTCGTCTGCAGCTTGGAGCGCGAGCCGATCGACGGCGCCCTGCGCCATGCCTGGATGCGGGAGCTCTATCCGCGCGCGCGTGTGCTTCACATGACCGAGGATATTCCTCAGACACCGGAAGACGATCCTGACTTCTGGCCGATCTGGCGCGCAGCGATCGGGCGGCTGCATCCCGAGCCGATCGATGCGGTCTTCGCGTCCGAGTCCTACGGCCTTCGACTTGCTCAGGAACTGGGCGCATCGTTCGTGCCGGTCGATCCCGGACGAATGGCGTTCCCGGTCTCCGGAACGGCGATCCGCGACAATCCCTTCGCCAACTGGCGGTACTTGCCCGCGCCGGTGCGCGCCCACTATGCGCGGCGGGTCTGCCTGTTTGGGCCGGAGAGCACGGGCAAGACCACCCTGGCCCGCCATCTGGCCGAACGCCTCGAGACTGTCTGCGCGCCAGAGTTCGGACGCACCTATACGGACGTGTTCGGAACCGAATGCGCGCCAGATGATCTGTCCCGCATCGCAGCAGGCCAGTCGGCGGCGATCGCTGCGACAGCCCGCGCGGCAAACCGGTTGCTGATCACCGACACCGATGCGGTTCTGACGGCGGTGTGGTCGGACATGCTCACCGGCCAGCGGCCATCGGACCTGGCCGGCCCGCTGCCGCTCTGCGATCTCTACCTGCTCTGCGATATTGACGCGCCCTGGGTTGACGACGGCACCCGCTATTTTCCGGACGATCAGGTCCGTCGCGATTTCATGAAGCGATGCGTGGCGGAGTTGAGGGCGCGTGGAGCTCGCTGGCAAAGGCTTAGCGGCGGATGGCTAGCGCGGGAGACCGCCGCGGTTCGGGCGATTTCTGATGCGTTCCCGGAACTTGAGTTTGACCCAGGGTCTTCCCAAACTGATTGATGGCTCAAGGATGCCCCCATGCCCAAGCTGAAAACCTCCTATCCGCTCTATCTCGCGAACGAGCCTTTCGCCCCCAACAAGGACCTGGAGGTCATCGACAAATTCACCGGCAAGGTCGCCACTCGTGTGGCCATGGCGGACGCCGCCACGATCGATGCCGCGATCGCGGCGGCGGTTAGGGCGGCTCGGCCGATGGCGCAGATGGCGGGGTTCGAGCGCCAGGCGGTGCTGGCCCACTGTGTCCAACGGTTCACTGAACGCGCGGACGAACTGGCTTATTCGCTTTGCGTCGAAGCCGGCAAGCCGATCCGCGATTCCAAGGGCGAGGTCACCCGGCTGATCGACACCTTCCGCATCGCCGCCGAGGAGGCCGTGCGCTTCTGTGGCGAGGTGCAGCCGCTGGACATCTCGGCCCGCGCCAGGGGCTATCAGGGCATGTGGAAGCGCGTGCCGATCGGGCCATGCAGCTTCATCTCGCCGTTCAATTTTCCCCTGAACCTCGCCGCCCACAAGATTGCACCGGCCATTGCCGTCGGCTGCCCCTTTGTCATGAAACCCGCCTCGCGCACGCCGCTGGGCGCCCTGATCATCGGCGAGGTCCTGGCTGAAACGGATTTGCCCAAGGGCGCTTTTTCCATCCTTCCCGCCCACCGCGAGGGCGCGGACCTGTTCACCACCGACGAGCGGCTGAAGCTGCTGTCCTTCACCGGCTCGGCCGAGGTGGGCTGGGCGCTGAAGGCGAAGGCCGGCAAGAAGAAAGTGACGCTGGAGCTGGGCGGCAACGCCGCGGTCATCGTCGATGCGGACACCGATCTGAAGGACGCGGTCGAGCGGATCATGTTCGGCGCCTTCTACCAGTCCGGCCAGTCCTGCATCAGCGTCCAGCGCATCATCGCCCACGCCGACATCTACGATGACCTGAAGGCGCGGCTTTTGAAAAAGACCAAAGCGCTGGTGCATGGCGATCCGCGCGAAGAGGCGACTGTGATCGGCCCTATGATCGATGAGGGCGAGGCCACGCGCGTCGAGACCTGGATCACGGAGGCGGTCGAGGCCGGCGCGACGTTGCTTTGCGGCGGCTCGCGCAAGGCGGCGATGGTGCAGGCGGCTTTGCTGGAGAACGTCTCGCGTAAGTCAAAACTCTATCGCGAAGAGGCGTTCGGCCCGGTGGCGATATTGTCGAAATTCACCCGCTTCGACGACGCCCTGAAAGAGGTCAACGATTCCCGCTATGGCCTCCAGGCCGGTGTCTTCACCCGCGATCTCTACAAGGCGCTGGCGGCCTGGGACCGGCTGGAGGTCGGCGGCGTCATCGTCGGCGATGTGCCGTCCTATCGCGTCGACAACATGCCCTACGGCGGGGTGAAGGACTCCGGACTGGGCCGTGAAGGCATCCGCTTTGCGATGGAAGACATGAGCGAA
>CAZJBC010000290.1:0-3895 GCA_964543805.1 uncultured Brevundimonas sp. | reverse complement strand
TCGGTGCGGTAGCGGCCGGCGCGGCCGGCGATCTGACCGATCTCCGAAGGCGTCAGCCAGCGGGTGCGCTTGCCGTCGAACTTGCGCAGGCCGGCGAAGGCGACGTGGCCGACGTCCATGTTCAGGCCCATGCCGATGGCGTCGGTGGCCACCAGGAAATCAACCTCGCCGGATTGATAGAGGGCTACCTGGGCGTTGCGGGTGCGGGGCGAGAGCGAGCCCATGACCACCGCGGCGCCGCCCCTCTGGCGGCGGATTAGCTCGCCGATGGCGTAGACCGCCTCGCCGGAGAAGGCGACGATGGCGGAGCGGCGGGGCAGGCGGGTGAGTTTCTTCGGTCCATCCCAGGTCAGGCGCGAGAACCGCTCGCGCGTGACGATCTCGACTCCGGGCAGCAGGCGGCGGATCAGCGGCTCCATCGTGGCCGAGCCCAGGAACATGGTCTCGAAGCGGCCGCGGGCGTGCAGCAGGCGCTGGGTAAAGACGTGGCCGCGCTCAGGGTCGGCGGCCAGCTGGATTTCGTCGACGGCCAGGAACTCGACCTCGCGGGCCAGAGGCATGGCCTCGACCGTGCAGACGAAATAGACTGCACGCGGCGGGATGATTTTTTCCTCGCCGGTGATGAGGGCGACGCACCGCGGGCCCCGCAGCCTGACGATGCGGTCATAAATCTCGCGGGCCAGCAGGCGCAGCGGCAGGCCGATCATGCCCGAGGCGTGGCCCAGCATCCGCTCGACCGCCAAATGGGTCTTGCCGGTGTTGGTGGGGCCCAGCACGGCGACCAGCCGCGACGGCGCCTGTCCTGCGGGCCGATCGTTCATGGAAGCGAAGGTGGGAGATTCACCGCCCGCCCGCAAGGGTGCATCGGCGCGTTAACAAGGCTGGAACAGGGGGCGGAACAGGCACGAAACGAATCATGACCGAATCAGTGACCTCCACCGATTCGGACTTTGTTCCCTACGAGATATGGTAGCTTAATGGCCGTTAACCACAAGGGGTGTTTGGGGTTTGGCGGCCTTTCCCCCATGACCGTCATCCCTGCTTTGGCAGGATGATGACGGCCCTAGTGCGGTGCGCCTGCCGGGCAGACAGCCGACTGCCAGGTAGCGGTGATCTTGCCGCCCAGGGGGATGCCGGCGATGTGGGCGTTCAGCTCGAACTTCTTCGCCGTGTAGGTCCCCTCGGCCCGCACGTCGGTGCGTTTGCCGTGGCGGTCGGTCCAGTAGCCGACATACCTGGCTTTGCCGCCGCCGACCTCGCGGGTCGGATAGGTGCAGGTCGTGTGCTTCTTGCAGGGGCCGTCAAAGAACTTGGCCACGTCCTCGGGGCCGACGCAGCGATAGTCGACATCACCGAAGAACAGGATCGAGCTGTCGTACTTCCAGTAGCCGGTGGCGATCGTATCCCCCGGGGCCCGGCCGCCGGTCTGGGCGTAGAGGGCCGCGCCAGGCGACAGGGCCAGGGCGGCGAGCAGGGCGATGGCGGCGGCTTTGCGGTTCATCATCTTACCAGGGTAGCTGAGCGATTGCGGCGGGCCTAGTGGGGGGCGCCCTCGGGGCAGATCGCCGCCTGCCAGGTGGCGGTCATGGTCACGGCGATGGGAACGCCGTTGGTGCCGGTGCCGTGGGCGTCCAGCTCGAACTTCTTGGCCGAATAGGTGCCCTCGGCGGTGATGTGAGCGGTCTGGCCGCGGCGGCTGAGCCAGGTGCCCTCGAACCGCGCCTTGCCGCCCGCCACGTCGCGCACCGGATAGTCGCAGGTGTAGCCCTTGTTGCAGGGACCGGTGAAGAACTTGTCGACGTCGGCCGGGCCGACGCATTTCTGCTCGGACTTGACGGTCACGCCGAGGACTTTTTCCTTGTAGTCCCAGTAGCCGGTCGAGATCGTCGCCTTGGCTTCGGCCGACGGTTGCTGGGCGTGGGCTGCCGCGCCGGCGGCGATCGCTGCGGCGGCGAGGAGCAGGGCCTGAAAGGCGGTCTTCCGGTTCATGGTCATATCCAATAGCAATCCAGATGAATGGCGATTGAATGGCGCCGCTGTCCTATTCGTTCCGGGGCAAGATCGATCAAGCGAGGCGCGGTGACCAGCGCTAAGACGCAAACATGACCGGCAAGGACCGACAAAATCCGCTCGAGCGCGCCCTGTGGTGCGTGGAAACCCGCTTTGCCGGACCCCTGAGCCTGGACGCCATCGCCGAGACGGCTGGAGTTTCGCGCTTTCACCTGTCGCGGCTGTTCGCCCTTGTCATCGGCCGGCCGGTCATGGACTACGTCAAGGCGCGGCGGCTGAGTCTGGCGGCTCGCAGCCTAGCCGATGGAGCGCCCGACATTCTCACCGTTGCGCTCGATGCGGGCTACGGATCGCACGAGGCCTTCACCCGCGCCTTCCGCGATCAGTTCGGCGCGACGCCCGACCAGGCCCGCAAGCCCGGCGTCATCGACACCCTTTCCCTGCAGGAGGCCCTTCGCATGCCCACCACCGCAACCGCGCCCGCCCTTACCCCGCGCATCGTCGAGGGCAAGGCCTTGTTGATAGCCGGGATCAACGCCCGCTACGCCTGCGGGCCGGGCGCCGGCATTCCCGCCCAGTGGCAGCGCTTCGCCCCGCACATCGGCGCCCTTCCGGGCGAAGTTTATGGCGTGACCTATGGGGTCATCCACAACGACGACGATGCCGGCGGCTATGACTATTTGTGCGGCGTTGAGGTTGCTGACTTCGCCCAGGTTCCGGCCGAACTTGATCGCTTGAGGATCGCGCCGCGCCTCTATGCCGTCTTCACCCACGAGGGCCACGTCTCGGCGATCTCGGCGACCATCCAGGCGATCTGGTCGACCTGGCTGCCAAATTCGGACTATGAGGCGCAGGACGCGCCGAACTTCGAGCGCTATGGGCGCGAGTTCAATCCCATGACCGGCATGGGCGGGCTGGAGTTCTGGGTGGCGGTCAAGGCAAAGCCGGCCCGGCCTTGACGGGCGAAGGCTGGTTGGCCTATATCGCGCCCTCCTTGCGCCCCGGCGCATCCCGTTTTTATGAGCCTCGTCATGACGCGCCGTTGCGAGCTCACTGGGGTCGGCCCGATGGTCGGTCACAATGTGAGCCACTCGAACATCAAGACCAAGCGCCGGTTCCTGCCGGCGCTCAAGGTCGCCACCCTGCAATCCGACGCCCTGGGCCAGTCCTTCCGCCTGCGCATCACCAATGCGGCGCTGCGCACCCTGGACTTCCGCGGTGGCCTGGATCCCTTCCTGGTCAAGGCCTCGGACGAAGAGCTGTCCCTGCGCGCCCGCAAGATCAAGCGCCAGATCAAGGCCAAGCTGGCGGAGACGACCGCGGCGGCCTAAGGCCCGGTTATCAGGACCTGAAATGCAAACAGCCGGCGGAAACGCCGGCTTTTTTATACCTCCCCCCTCCAGCGGGGGAGGACCGCCGAAGGCGCGGAGGAGGCGAGCCGCGGGCTCCGTCAGTAGACGCATCGGATGCATCCCCGGTCCGAGCTTGTGGTTCGCCCCCTCCGACGCCCGATGGTCGCCTGCCTCCCCCATTCCGTGGGGGAGGTGTATCGTCGTCTTTACCCGTCCAGCACTTCGCGCAGATAGGCGACATGGTTCTGGAAGGCGCGGCGGCCTGTCCTGGTCATGCTGATGCGGGTGCGTGGTTTCTTGCCGACGAAATCCTTGAGAATCTCGATGTAGCCGGCCTTTTCCAGGGTCGCCAGGTGAGCGCCCATATTGCCGTCGGTGGCGTTCAGGATTTGTTTGAGGCGGGTAAATTCCATCGGCTCAGCCGGCGGCAGAGGATTGAGCGTGGCCATGATCTTCAGCCGCACGGACTGGTGGATGACTTCATCGGGGCCGTCCATCAGATCTTCCTCAGCCAAAGACCACCGGCGATCAAT
>CAZJBC010000289.1:0-3915 GCA_964543805.1 uncultured Brevundimonas sp. | reverse complement strand
GAGATCGCCACCAGCTTCTGGGCCTCGACGGCGAATTCCATCGGCAGTTCCTGCAGCACCTCGCGGACGAAGCCGTTGACCAGCAGAGCGACAGCGTCTTCTTTCGAAAGGCCCCGCTGCATGGCGTAGAACAGCTGGTCTTCGGACAGGCGCGTGGTCGTGGCCTCGTGTTCGAATTTCGCCGTGGCGTTGCGGGCCTCGATGTAGGGCACGGTGTGGGCGGCGCAGGTCTTGCCGATGAGCAGGGAGTCGCACTGGGTGAAGTTGCGGGCGCCCGAGGCCTTGTGGTTGGTGGAGACCAGGCCGCGATAGGTGTTGGACGAGGCGCCCGCGCTGATGCCCTTGGCGATGATGCGCGATTTCGTATCGCGGCCAAGGTGGATCATCTTGGTGCCAGTGTCGGCCTGCTGATGGCCGTTGGTCACGGCGATGGAATAGAACTCGCCGCTCGAACCATCGCCGCGCAGGATGCAGGAGGGGTATTTCCAGGTGATGGCGCTGCCCGTCTCGACCTGGGTCCAGGAGACCTTGGAGCGGTCGCCGCGGCAGTCGGCGCGCTTGGTGACGAAGTTGTAGATGCCGCCCTTGCCAGTGACCGGATCGCCCGGAAACCAGTTCTGCACGGTGGAGTATTTGATCTCCGCATCGTCCAGCGCCACCAGCTCGACCACGGCGGCGTGCAGCTGGTTTTCATCGCGCATCGGCGCGGTGCAGCCTTCGAGGTAGGAAACATAAGACGCCTTGTCGGCGATGATCAGAGTGCGTTCGAACTGGCCAGACTGGGCCGCGTTGATGCGGAAATAGGTCGACAGCTCCATAGGGCAACGCACGCCCGGCGGGATGTAGACGAAACTGCCGTCGGAAAAGACCGCGCTGTTCAGGCAGGCGAAGTAGTTGTCGCTGACCGGCACGACCGAACCCAGATACTGGCGAACCAGTTCGGGGTGCTCGCGGATCGCCTCGCTCATCGGGCAGAAGATCACCCCGACGGCGGCCAGTTCCTTCTTGAAGGTGGTGACGACCGAGACGCTGTCGAACACCGCATCGACCGCGTAACGCGGCGCGCCTTCGACGCCCAGCAGGACCTCCTGCTCGCGCAAGGGAATGCCGAGCTTCTTGTAGGTTTCCAGGATGTCCGGATCGATCTCATCCAGGCTCCTGGGGCCGACCTTTTCCTTGGGCGCGGCGTAGTAGTAGGCGTCCTGGTAGTCGATTTTCGGAAAGCTCACATTGGCCCAGTCGGGTTCATCCATGGCCTGCCAGCGCTCAAAGGCCTCCAGCCGCCATTGCAGCATCCAGTCCGGCTCGTCCTTCTTGGCCGAGATAAAGCGGACGATGTCGGCTGACAGGCCCTTCGGCGCGAAGTCCTGTTCGATGTCGGTGACAAAGCCGTGCTCATAGGCTTCGAGCGCCTTGACCTGTTCGACGGTTTTGGCGCCGGCGGCCATCAGGCGACCTGCCTGCGGGCCTGGTGCTTTTCATACGCCGCCAACCAGACGTCGCCGCAGGTTTGCCAGTCGGCGGCCACGCTCGCCCAGCCCGACGAGACGCGGATGGTCTGAGCGGCCAGGTCCTCGCGGCCCATGGCGGCTACCGTGGCGCTGGGTTTCAGCTTACCGGACGAGCAGGCGGGACCGGCGGTGACCATGACGCCGGCCAGATCCAGGGCCATGACCTGCAGGGGCGCATCGAACCCGGGCATGGCGAAGCCGAGGGTTTGCGGCAGACGGGCGGACTGATCGCCAAAGGTGATCGCGCCCACGGCTTCGACGCGGGCCTGCAGGGCGTCGCGCCAGGCGGCCTGGGTTGCGATGAGCGGGATATCGCGCGCGGCCGCCCTGGCCGCCGCGGCCATACCAGCGATACCGGGCACGTTTTCAGCCCCGCCGCGCCGGCCCTGCTCCTGGCCGCCGCCGTGGATCAGGCGCGACAGCTTCGAGCGCGGGCCGGCGGCCAGCGCCCCGATGCCGAACGGCGCGCCGATCTTGTGTCCGACCAGGGCCAGGGTGTCGGCGCCGAGCGCATTGAAGTCGATGGCGATCTTGCCGACCGCGCCCACCGCATCGACGTGCAGCCAGCCTCCGGCCTCGCGCACCAGGGCCGAGGCCTCGGCGACCGGCTGGATGACTCCGGTCTCATTGTTGGCCAGCATCAGGCAGACCAGCGCCTTGCTAGGCCTTTGCAGCGCCTGCGCCAGCCAGTCCAGATCGGCGCGGCCCTGCCCGTCCACGGGCCAGACTTCGATGGCGACCGATTTGGCGCGAGCGTTTTCGGCCACGGCGGAATGTTCGGTCGCGCCCAGGATGATCCGCTCAAAGCCGGCCAGTACGGCGCTCTCGATGGCAAGCGCGTTCGATTCGGTGCCGCCGCTGGTGAAGGTGATGGAAGCCGGCCCCACCGCCACGAAGTCGGCGACGTCGGCGCGCGCGGCTTCAACCAGAGCGCGGGCGGCGCGGCCGGCGGCGTGGATCGAGGCCGGATTGCCCAGCAAGTCCATGGCGTCGATGGCCGCCTGCCTCGCCTCGGGCCGGATCGGCGCCGTGGCGTTGTAGTCGAGATAGACGGCCATCAGGCGGCCTCCGCAGGCGCGCCGATGCGCCCCTTGGCCACGTCTTCCAGGCTGACGCTGGCCAGATAAGATTCGATTTGTTCGCCCATGCGCGCCCACAGATCGTGGGTGGCGCAGCGAGCGCCGCCCTTCATGCAGCCCTTTTCGTGGATGGCGCAGCGCGTGGCGCGCAGGGGCTCATCGACGGCCAGAACCACTTCAGCGACCGAGGTTTCGCGGGCCGGCTTGGCTAGACGATAGCCGCCGCCCGGACCGCGCACGCTGGCCACCAGGCCGCGGCGCTTCAGCCGGGCGAACAGCTGCTCCAGATAGGACAGCGAGATCTGCTGGCGGGCGGCGATCTCGGCCAGGGCCACGGCGCGGCCGGACCCGGTAGCGGCATGGCCGGCAAGGTCGGTCATCGCCATGACGGCGTAGCGTCCCTTGGTGCTGAGCTTCATAACGGCGCCCTTACAGAATCCTCGCGTTTTGAAGGCCGGCTGTGTTAGCAACCGCCCCTTACGCAGGGTCTTCATGTAGAAAGACCAAGCGCATTGGTCAACTATTATGCCGCGGCGCCGCAAGCCGCTGGAGGAAGCTGATATGCCCGAGGTGATTCTGACCGGCGGAGCCGGACGAATCGAAGGCCGGTATAGTCCCGGCAAAACCTCCAACGCGCCCGTGGCTCTGATCCTGCCTTCGCACCCCAAGGCGGGCGGGACCATGGATTATCCGGTGGTGGCGCAGCTTTATCTGCTGTTCATGCAACGCGGCTTTGCGACCCTGCGCTTCAATTTCCGCGGCGTCGGCCGCAGCCAGGGCGAGTTCGACGCCGGCATCGGAGAGTTGTCCGATGCGGCCACGGCGCTGGACTGGCTGCAGGGTAACAATCCCACCGCCTCCCAGTGCTGGATCGCCGGCTATGGCTTTGGCGCCTATATCGGCATGCAGCTCTTGATGCGCCGGCCCGAGACCGACGGGTTCATCAGCGTCTCGCCGCCGGCCAATATGTACGATTTTTCGTTCCTGGCCCCCTGCCCGGCCTCGGGCCTGATCCTGCACGGCTCCAACGATACGGTCACCCCGCCGCTGGAAGTAGACCGCGTGGTCGCCAAACTACGCACCCAGAAGGGCATCATCATCGACTACGAACTGGTCGAGAACGCCACCCACTTCTGGGGCGGCCAGGTGGACGAAGTCGAACGCCGCGCGGCGGCCTATCTGGATAAACGTCTGGAAGAGAACCCGGCCTAAGGGGCGCGGACCGGCCTGCAAGACGGCCTCAAGGCTCCACAATCACCCCGCCGGTCATCGGCTGAGCCACGCCCGTCGTTCCCGGGAAGCTGATCGGCAGGCCTTCACGGCAT
>CAZJBC010000288.1:0-3922 GCA_964543805.1 uncultured Brevundimonas sp. | reverse complement strand
ACGGCGATCAGGTCGCGGCCTTCCAGCCGTTGCAGGATGTTGGTCATGGCGCCCTTGGTGACCATAAAGATGTCGACCAGAGAGGCGGGCGTCTCCTCGCGGCCATGGGTGGCCAGGTGGTTCAGCACAGAGAACTGGGCGCTGGTCAGGCCGGTGGGCAGCAGCCGGTCGATCATGGTGGTCGCCAGCTGATCGATCAGGCCGATCTCGGCGAAAACCTCGACATCGGGACGCGGCGACAGGGCGCGGGGCATGGATTGTTCAACCCTTTGCGAGAAGGTCGTTCAACTATGAACTAGATTGACGATTTGGCAACAGGGTTTGTCGCGGCGGCTGTCGAAAGATGAACCACGAAACACACGAACAAGATCAAAAAACTTCGTCACCCTCGCGCTTGTCGCGAGGGCCGAACGGCGATCCGCTTGTCAGAGCGAAATTGCGCCTTGATGAGCAATTCAGCATCTGGCCCTCGCGACAAGCGCGAGGGTGACGATCACTTTGAATTTTCGTGTGTTTCGTGGTTCACCTTTCTTGCGAACTCCGCCGCGCCACCGCTTCGCTGCTTGAGCGCGCTCAGGCCTCGCCCAGCGTCTCCAGCATGCCCCGCCGCGCCAGGCCATCCGCCCGCTCGTTCAGTTCGTGGCCGGCGTGGCCCTTGACCCAGCGCCAGTCGACGTGATGGCGCGTGCGGGCCTCGTCCAGGCGCATCCACAGGTCGACGTTCTTGACCGATCCCTTCGACGTCGTTTTCCAGCCGCGCGACTTCCAGGTCGCCAGCCACAAGGAAATGCCGGTTTTCACGTACTGGCTGTCGGTGTGCAGCTCGACCCGGCAGGGCTTTTTCAGGCTCTCCAGCGCCTCGCAAGCGGCCGTCAGCTCCATGCGGTTGTTGGTGGTGTCGAGCATCCCGCCGCAGATTTCCTTTTCGTGCTCGCCCCAGATCAACACCGCCCCCCAGCCGCCCGGCCCGGGATTCCCGCGGCAGGCGCCGTCGGTATAGATCAGCACCTTGACCGGCGTGGTCATGAGAACCCGAACAGGTGAATGCCTGCGCGATGCACCGCCAGCTTGCGCTCGTATTCCAGCGGATCCTTGGGCGTGATCAGGGCGCCGGGCGCCGGATTGGCGTGGTCGGCCAGGCGCGTCAGGAAGAACCGCATCGCCGCTCCGTGGGCCAGCACCGGCATGGCGGCCCGTTCGGCGGCCGACAGGGGGCGGCGCTCTTCATACCCCGCGATCAGGGCCTGAGCCTTGGTGATGTTGAACGAGCCTTCCTGTTCGAAACACCAGGCGTTCAGGGTCACGGCCACGTCGTAGGCCAGGGCGTCGGTGCAGGCGAAATAGAAGTCGATGGCGGCGGCGAACTGCCGGTCCTTGAAGAAGACGTTGTCGGGAAAAAAGTCCTCATGAATTGTGCCCAGCGGCAGATCGGCCGGCCAGCGCCTCTCCAGCATCTCCAGGTCGCCCCAGATCGTCGCCGCCAGTCCCGGCTTCAGCGCTTCGGCCGCCCCGGCGATCGGCGCGAACATCGCCCGCCAATGCTCATGGCCCAGATCGTTGGGCCGCGTCGCTGGATAGTCCGCCGCCGCCTGGTGCAGCCAGGCCAGGCCCCGACCCGCTTCCCGGCACAGGGCCGCGTCAGGCCGCGTCGCCGACATGCCTTGCAGGAACATGGCGATCGCCGCCGGCTTGCCGCCAATGGAGCGCAGGGCCACACCATCGCGGCCCGGCACCGGCGCGGCGGACGGGAAGCCCGCATCGGCCAGGTGGCGCATCAGGCCCAGGAAATAGGGCAGGTCGCCAGCGTCCACCCGCGCCTCATAGACCGTCAGGATGAACCGGCCCTTGTCCGTCTCCAGCAGATAGTTGGAGTTCGACACCCCCTCGGCGATGCCCTTGAACGCCACGGCCCGGCCGATGTCGTAGTCGGATAGAAAGGCTTCCAGCGCCTCGTCGGTGATGTGGGTGTAGACGGCCATGTCCCCTGATCGCGGAGGATCGCCGCAGGGTCAAGGCGGGCAAGGCGCCGGAAGAGACTCGCGTGCTCCGCGTTCCCGGATTAGTCTTGGCCCACAAGAAAATTCCTGGGGAGGAATACCGATGTTTTTCACCGTTAAAAAGGCCGTGGGCCTGGCCGCCGGCGCGGCCGCGCTGGTAACTCTGGCCGCCTGGGCCGGCGGCGCCCAGACCGCCGACAGCGCGCTGACGCTCAGCGTCCTGTCCTCGCGGCCCGACATGGTCAGCGGCGGCGACGCCCTGATTGAGGTGCGCGCACCCGCGGGCGTGACCAGCGTCAAGCTGATGGCCGGCCCGCGCGATGTCAGTTCGGCTTTGAGCGCCGGCCCCGGCGCGGGTGAATTCCGCGGCCTGGTCAGCGGCCTGTACCTGGTCAAGAACGAGCTGGTGGACGCCGCCGGCGGCAAGACCGCCAAACTGACGATCACCGACTATCCGATCACCGGTCCGATCTTCTCCGGTCCGCACATGACGCCCTACGAATGCAAGACCAAGGAATCGGGCCTGGGCGATCCCATCGACCGCGACTGCTCGGCGCCGACGAAGGTCGACTATTTCTACCGCTCGACCGATAACACCTTCAAGCCCTGGCCGGCCGCGGGCCGTCCCGCCGATCTGAAGAACACCACCACGATCGACGGCAAGACCGTGCCCTATATCGTCAAGGTCGAGAGCGGTGTGATCAACCGCACCATCTATCGCCTGGCCATCCTGGATGATCCGGCCACCCCGGCCAAGGCCGATGGCTGGAACGGGCGCCTCGGCGTCACCTTCGGAGGCGGCGCCGGCGCGGCCTACAACCAGGGGACCAACGCGGTCACCGCAGCCAACGATGACCTGTTCCTGTCGCGCGGCTTTGCGCACCTGGTCGCCACCGAGCTGGTCAACGGCCTGCACGGCAACGTCGTGCTGCAGGCCGAGAGCCTGATGATGCTGAAGGAGCACTTCATCAAGGAATACGGCCCGCCCAAGTGGACCGTGGGCTCCGGCGGCTCGGGCGGGGCGATCCAGCAGCTGCTGATCGCGGAGACCTATCCCGGCCTGCTCGATGGCCTGCAGCCGTCGCTGTCCTTCCCGGACTCGGCCCTGCATGTGCCCGACTGCGGCCTGCTGCAGAAATATTTCCACGACAACCCCAATGGCTGGACCAACGAAAAACAGGAGGCGGTGATCGGCTTTTCCGTCACGCCCGTGGCCAGCACCTGCCAGTCGTGGAACACCTCGTTCGTCCCGGTCTCGCAGTCCAACCACAAACAGGGCTGCCAGCTGACCGACCAGTCGCTGGTCTATGACAAGGTCACCAACCCCAAGGGCGCGCGCTGCGCCCTGCAGGACATGCGGGTCAATATCCTGGGCCGCAACGCCCAGGGCTATGCGCCCAGCGAACTCGACAACGTCGGCCTGCAGTACGGCCTGGGCGCGCTGAACGACGGCAAGATCACCGTCGATCAGTTCCTGGACCTGAACGAAAAAATCGGCGGCTTCGACAAGGACGGCGACTATACGCCCAACCGCGAAGTGGCCGACTTGCAGGCCCTGCGCGGCCTCTATCACTCGGGCATCGTCAACTCCGGCGGCGGCGGCCTGGCCACTGTGCCGATCATTCAGTCGCGCACCTACAACGACGGCCGCGGTGACATTCACAGCCGCGAACGGGACCTGGTGATCCGCGCCCGCCTGGACCGCGCCAACGGCCGCCACGACAACGAGGTGATCTGGGTCGCCAGCGCCGGAGCCCCGGCCGCGCGCGCCGGCGCCGCGCCCGCCCGCGCGGGCGCTCCGGGCCGGGCCGGCGCCGCGGCGCCCGCGCCGGCGCCTCCGCCCGCCGCCATCGCGCCGACGCCGTCGGACGCCGCCCAGTCGCTGACCGCCATCACCGCCAGGCTCGACGCCATCACCGACGATC
>CAZJBC010000287.1:0-3929 GCA_964543805.1 uncultured Brevundimonas sp. | reverse complement strand
CCCTTCTGCGGTCAGAAGCTTGAGGCGGTCGGTGATGATGGTGCGCGATATGCCGAGCTTGTCCTGGAAACTCTCAAACCGCCGAATGCCCAGGAAACAGTCGCGGAGGATAAGCAGGGTCCACCGGTCGCCGATCACGGAGACCGTGCGGGCGATCGAACACTGCTGGGCGGCGAGGTCTTCCCACTTCACGGGCGGTCCTTTCGTTCTTGTCTAACGTGGAGAAGAATTCCTCGCCACTAGCAGGCTCACCTTGACTTAGTCCAGTTTCGATACGAACGTTGGACATCGGGAGGATTCTTCGTTATGCCGGGCAGGATAAACTGCAACTTCACCTTCAGCGGTTTCACCCCCCGCCTGTCCTGGCCGCAGACGTTCTGTATCGCGGCGTTCTGCTCGCTACTGGTCGCTGCCGCCGTGCCGGTCCCCGGCCTTGCCGCTGACTACAAGGCCCCGCGCACCAGGTTCGGAGCGCCAAGCCTGGAAGGAATGTGGAACAACTCTTCGATCACCACCCTGGAGCGGCCGGCCAGCATATCCACACTTGTGATGACCGAAGACCAGGCCGCCGCGCTGGAGCGTCGCGCGGCCACGGTAAATGCCAACGGCGACATGCCAACAAATCCTGACGCGCCTCCCCCGACCAAGGGTGGCGACCCGGGCGGCTACAATCAGGGCTTTTGGGACCAGGGAACGCGTGTCGCCCGCATCGGGGGCCAGCCCCGCTCGTCGTGGATCGTCGAGCCGGCAAACGGCAAGCTGCCCTACACCCCCGCCGCCCGGGAAGCCGAGAGGGCGGCCTATGTCGCTGTGCGCGCGACCCCCGACAATCCTGAACAGCGTGCGCCGGCCGAGCGATGCATCGTCGGCTACGGCTCGACTTCAGGACCGCCGATGCTGAACGTGGGCTACAACAACAATTATCAGATCATGCAGACCAAAGACGAGGTCGTCATCGTGGTAGAAATGATTCACGACGCACGGATCGTCCGCCTCAACACCAAAAAGCACCTGCCGCCGAATGTTCGTCCCTGGATGGGCGATTCCATCGGCTGGTGGGAAGGCGAGACCCTGGTGGTCGAGACGACGAATTTCAATCCGGCCGACGTGCTGCGCATCAGCGGGGCCTTGACCTATCTGATTTCAGTTGACGCCAAGATCACAGAACGTTTCACGCGTTCGGCGGCCGACCAGATACTCTACACATTCGAGGTCGATGATCCCGAGACCTTCACCCAGAAGTGGCGGGCTGAAATGCCGCTCAACGCCACGAAGGACCGGATGTACGAATACGCCTGTGAGGAAGGCAACTACTCCCTCCAGGACATTTTGGCTGGGGCCCGTCAGGCCGAAGCGGCATCGCAATCAGCGGCAGCCCGGTAAGACCGGGCGGCTTTCCACTCTGTCGAGACTGCAGCATGGTCAGCTTGCGGCCCGGCCTTTTGGGGCTCTGCAATCCGGCAGGGTTGCGCCACAAGCAGCCATTAGGGGCACACCGGATTTCGGACTCTCATGCGACGCCGGCGGCGATCCGGGGAGCATCGCGTCCACGGCCTGCGATCAAACTCTCAAGTTTCGCGACCAGATTCGCTGCCGGACAAGGCTTGATCTGGACAACCAGACCTGAAAAACGCGTTGTCAGGGCCGGCGGGAGATCCACCGCCGTATGGACTATGAAAGGGATGTCGAGACCCACGAGGACCTCCACCACGGCCGAACTGTCCCCATCCACCAGATTTACATCCAGGATTGCCGCGCCTGCGATCCCGGTCGCAAGCAGGGCCAAGGCTTCCTCGCCACTCGCGGCCGGACCGACGACTTTGCCGCCGGCGTCCTCCACGGCGAGCGCCAAGTCCAAAGCAATGAACGGCTGATCCTCGACCACAGCCGCCAAACCCCGGAGATGGCCGCGGAACTGGACTTGAGTCTCCAGCAAATCATGGGCGTCGCCATACCGCGCAACCGCAGCGCAGGACTGACCGGTTTGCTGTTGACCATAAAGGGAAGTTTCATCCAGGTGCTGGAAGGCAATGTCGAAGCGGTAGGAACGACATACGCCCGGACCCGCTCGTCATAAGACTGGCCGTGCCAGGCGTCCTTATCGGCGAGAGACTGCACGCGACTCCACAGTGCCTTTTCGAACGCCGCCTCTGAGTCCACTCCGCCGCCGGCAAAGATCACAGCGAAGCTCTGGAACAAGCGGTCATCGGTTTGATAGCCGTGGGCGAAGTCGAGCAAGGCGGAGTAGATGCGAAGATCGTCCCAGGCCGAATTAATGTTACGTGCGATGACGATCTGCAGTTGGTCCCGCGCCACCGCCGACTTGGCCCCCACGCATGGAAACGCCCCGTCACGGATGAAGTCGCGGAATCGCTCGGCGAGCGGATGGGCGCTGTCGGCGGAAAGGTCCAAGCCAATACCTTTAGAGAGCCTCGGGGGGACCCGGTTCGACACTAACGTAACCGAAGCGGACTGGTTGCTGCGGATCGATCTGCGGCCAAGCGCGTTGAGCTCAGCAAGCCGAACAGGCTGGGCGGAGGCGATATGCGCACCAAAGGACTGCTTTCGAGGTTGGCGCTTGGCGTCAAGATCGTGCGCGGGTGTTCGTGACGGCGGCCCAGCCGGAATCGGCGGCGGTCGTCCCGATCCGACCGCGCACGCCAGCCTTTGCCGTTTCAGACAAACTCACTGTGTTTGGCGTCACTTGGAATGATGGCGCACTGATGGTTCGCAAGACTGGTGTGCGCCTGGAGATCGGATTTCCGCTGATCTGGGAAATCCTGCACTGGGCGTCCTATCTTCCGGTACTGGCCATGGTGGCGATGGCTGCGCGTCTGCGCAGGCGGCGCGCGCCGTTCAGCCTTTGGTACACACCCGACCACGCTGGCCCCTGGTATCTGTTGCGCGGCGCGGCCCTGTGGGCTGGATATGGCGCCGCTCGCACGCCCGATGGGGCGAACGCCGCCTTCTATTTCGACGACTCAACCCAAGGCTCCACCCCGGCGCCTAACGGTTTTCGACTGTTCAATGGCGCCTGCACCGATATCTCCAAGAGCCATGTAGCGGAGGTATTCGCCGAAGTGTTTGGCTATGCTCGTAATCCGTTCATTCCGTCGCCCGTCATGCGAAAAACATGCGGCCTTTGAATCATGGTTGACCCGCATGGCCAGACCCCTAGAGGTGATCTAGCGCATGGTCGCTGAATGACGACGGGTCAATAAGCTTGGGCAGGCGGACCAACCCCGTTTGGGGACAGGTCGGCCATCGGTGGCTGGCGTCGTTGATACAGATCATTGCGACCAGTTGCTCGCTAGGCGCATCTGGTCGCCGTCGAGGCCTCTTTGGTCCGACTCCGACAAAGCCGCATTTCCAGCGGCGGAAATGCGAAAGGGCGACACCATGAGCACCAACCGGATTGAAGGCGCCGCAAAGGTAGCCGCGGGTTCTGTCAAGCAGGCTGCCGGAAAGCTTGTAGGCAACGAAAAGCTGCAGGTGGAAGGCGTCGCTGAGAAGGCAGTCGGCACGGTGCAGAACGCCGTCGGCAAGGCTCAGGACGAGATCGCCAAGAAGCTGAAAAAGTAGCCGCCGCAAGACTACATCTTGCGGAATAGTGCGGGCGCATCGCGCGGCACCGAGCGTCACCTTGATTGGATGACCCAAGGCAATTTGATCAAGATGACCTCCGAGCCCGCACTCAGAATATGGGTCGGGCGGCCCGGACAAGTCCAACTGGCATACGCTTAGGCTAACGGTTGCCCATGGGCAAAATGGCATCGTTGCCCAGAACCAGACCTTCCCAACGTCCGCACTGAGTCAGAACCTGCCTCTTAGGTCTCAGGCCTCGAATGTCCGCTACGGGTCGGTTTGCGACGCCAGGCCAGCGCCAATAACCGGTCATTGCGGGGCTGCTTCCGAGAGCGGACGTAGGT
>CAZJBC010000286.1:0-3948 GCA_964543805.1 uncultured Brevundimonas sp. | reverse complement strand
TCGCATGTGATGCGATTACGTTATATGCATTTGCACTTTTTGCTTGACCTAACGGCAGTCGCCCCTTAAGGCCACGCTCCTCGCTCCTGGAGGGGACATTTTCCTCGTGCAGACGACCCACGCGCTCCCTGTCCGGGCCGACCTCTGGTCCGCTCAGGATGACATTCAGGCCAGTCTGGCCCTTGGCCAGGCGACCCTGGCGGCGCTGTGCGCCCTGGCCCCGTCTGTGGATGCGACGGGGGAGGCCGGCTTGAGCGAGATCTTCGCCGCGGCCGCCCGGAGCGACCGCGACGCGACACAACGCGTCGCCGACATTCTTCAGGACATGCGCGACCGCCTGCAGGGGGCCCTTGCCCAGGCGCGGATGGAAGGCGACCTGGAGCGGGCGATCATCGCCGCCGCCGCCCGGCTGCCCGGCAACCATCTCGAGGAAGACGCCCAACCCATGCGGGCAGCCAGCTAGCGCGCCAGGCTTAAGTGGACGCGGTTAGACCGCCCGGCGCGCTGTAACACGTTGGATTAGAGCCTGTCAGGCTCCGCTCAGCACCCGCGCGCGCACATCGCGTAGGCCCTGGAGCACGACCTCGACATTGTCGCAATCCGGCGAGGCCAGCAGGCGGATGCCATCGATGTGGACATCGATCGCCGGCCAGTTGACCGGTCCTTCCTCGCCATAGCGCTGGGCCAGGTCGCACAGACCGTAGGCGGCCTCGCCCAGGCCATGGTATCCGAACACGCCGGCCAGGCTGAAGATATCGTTGGCGGTGCGGTAAAGCGCCTTCAACGCCGTGTCCGGCTGGGCGCGTCCAACCTCGGCCTGCTGACTCAGGCGCGCGACCTGGTCCTGGAACGACGCGACCGTGGACTCGCGCAAGGTCTCGATACGCGAATCGGCCTTGCGCACGGCCTCGGCCACCGTCTTGCCGCCCGGCACGCGCACGATCTGGGCGAGGCGGTTCTTGACCTTGAAGACGCGGGCGGGATTCATCGCATGGCTTTCTTGGGCTGGAACAGGGCGTCGATATCGGACTGATCGAGATTGGGCATGGTCGCCTCGCCGACCTCGGCCGACAGATCGTCATGCCGGCGGCCCTTTTCGCCAACCGGCGGCCCCAGGGCGCGAAAACGTCGATCCGGGCCGCAATAGCCGGGCGCGTTGACGAAGGCGCGGCTTTCCTTCGACACCCACAGGATGCGCTGCATCATGATCAGCGGCGTCACCGGTTTGCGCAGCACAAAATTGGCGCCGGCGTCGCGACCCTTGAAGATCTGGGACGGCTTGGTGTGGCCGGTGACCAGCAGGGTGGGGGCGAAACAATTCGGCTCGCCGGCTGAGCGGCGCAGCCAGCGTATGAAGTCGTGGCCCTCCATGTCCGGCAGGGATGCGTCGACCACAATAAGGTCTAGCTCGCGCGTGGTGGCGGCGTTCATGGCGTCCTGGCCGGTCGAGCAGGCCCTCTGCGTATGAACGCCAAAGCCGCTGAACATCTGGGTCAGGATCGCCATGCTCTCGGCATTGCCATCGACCAGCAACACCTCGGCCGTCGACAGGTTGATACGTTCATGGGCCGGGAACGGCAGGCTCACGGCGCTCATTCCGAAAACAACATCAGGTCGCCCTGGGCTTGATTGACGGCGGTTGGCGGGCAAAGATCGCCCAGACGGCCGGCCTGTTCAGCCAGGGTCAGGTCGGCGACGGCGGCCAGCACGTCCACCGCCGTCTCGTCGGCGCAAGCGCCAGCCAGGGCGCGCACATAGGTCGCCACCCCGTTCAGACGCTGGACCAGAAGGTCGGCGGCCTGGGCGTCGGTCAGGGCCTGCGCATCGGCCAGGATGCAGTCGGCGGACAACCGCCCGACCAGCTGTTCAAGGCTGGAGCCGAGGCGAGCCAGATCGGCCAGTTCGTCGGCCACCAGATGCAGCAGCCTGGGCATGGGACGGACAAAACGAAGGGCGGTCATCAGAACAGCTCCAGGGCGCCATCGGCCGGCAAGGGGACCGGGCGGGTCCTTTCGATGGCGATAACCTCGGCCTCGGCGCGGACCAGCAGGGCCTGGCGGGCGCGGCCGCTGACCGGCCAGAACTGGATGCGCCGGGCCTGATCGCCGCCCAGCGAGCCGCCGGCCAGGACGATGCCTTCGTCTCGCAGGAAACGCTCGGCGAAACGGGCGTTTTGGCGGCCAACGTCGGTCAGCCCGCCCATCATCCGCGCGCCGCCGAACAGTCTTGCCTCCAGCCGCTCGCGCCGTGCGCCAAAGCGAAGCAGGCCGTTGACCAGCAGCTCCATGGACTGCACGCCATAGCGCAGACCATCGTCGCCGCTCTCGCCGGGCAGAAGGAAATGGTTCATGCCGCCGACCCCGGCCACGGGATCGCGCAGGCAGGCGGCCACGCAACTGCCGAGGATCGTGGTCATCACCAGATCGGTCTCGTCGCTGACGTGGAACTCACCCTGGATGACGTGGATCTTGCGCGGCTCGGCTGGTGCGGCCGGCGGCCGTTCGGCCAGGAGCGCCATCATGTCAGGGGGCCGAAGACCGCTTCGATCTTCTCTCGCAGGGTCGCCACCGTGAACGGCTTGACCAGATAGTTGTTGACCCCGAACTGCACGGCCCGCTGCACCAGTTCCTTGTCGGCGCGGCCGGTGAGCATGATGAAGGGCGTGGTCTGGATCGGCGGATGGGCGCGGATGGCGCGCAGCAGACCCAGGCCATCGAGCCTGGGCATGTTGAAGTCGGAGATCACCAGCTGATGGGGATGGGTCAGCATGCAGCGCAGGCCCTCTTCGCCATCACCGGCTTCCTGGAAGGTGACGAACCCCAGTTGCTGCAGACCGGTGCGCACCAGGCTGCGGATGGTTTGCTGATCATCAACGATTAGGCAGCCGATGGAGGAAGCCGCGGGCATCAGGATTCTCCTTGCCGGTTGGTGAGCTTGAGAAGGGCGGAGGCGATCTTTTCGATCGGCACCTGACGCTCGACGGCGCCGATTTCAAAGGCGACGCGCGGCATGCCGTAGACGACGCAGCTGTTCTCATCCTGGCCCAGGGTGCGGGCCCCGGCGCTGCGCATGGAAAGCAGACCCCTGGCCCCGTCCTTGCCCATGCCGGTCAGGATCACGCCGACGGCGCGCGGCCCGGTGGCCTTGACGACACTTTCGAACAGGACATCGACCGAGGGACGGTGGCCATTGACCGGCTCGCCCGGCGCAACCCGGCAGCGCAGACGCTCGGAGCCTTCTATGGTCAGGTGATTGTCGCCGCCGGGCGCCAGATAGACGCATCCGGGTTTGAGCAGATCGCCGTCGGCGGCCTCGCGGACCTCGGCGGCGCAGGCGCGGTTCAGGCGCTGGGCGAAGCTGCAGGTGAAGGTGGCCGGCATGTGCTGGGTGATCACCACCGGCGGGCAGTTCGACGGCAGGCGGGCGACGACGGTCATCAACGCCTCGACCCCGCCGGTGGACGAGCCGATGGCGACGATCTTGCCGTTGGGGATGAATTCGGATGCGGACGGAGGCGCCTCCGTGCAAGCGGGCCGAGGAGCCCGCACCCTGGCGCGCGAGGCCATCTTGACCTTCTCGGCCAGCAGATCGAAGGCGCCGGGGCCCGCCGTCGCCGGCTTGGCCAGACAATCGACGGCGCCAAGCGACAGGGCCTCAAGCGTGGCCTCTGCGCCGCGCGCGGTGAGCGTCGAGACCATGACGACCGGCGTGGGGCGAAGGCGCATGAGCTTTTCGAGGAACTCCAGCCCGCTCATGTTGGGCATTTCGACGTCCAGGGTGATGACGTCGGGATTCAGTTCCTTGATCAGCGTCCGCGCTTCCAGCGGATCGGCGGCCTGGCCGACGACCTCCAGCTCGGGATCGGCGCGCAGGGTCGCGGCGATCAAGCCCCGCATGGTGGCGGAATCATCGACGATGAGCACCCGGATCATTGCATGGCTCCGGCCA
>CAZJBC010000285.1:0-3955 GCA_964543805.1 uncultured Brevundimonas sp. | reverse complement strand
ACGGCCAGCAGCGAGATCCAGACGACGTAGGGAATAATGATGTCCATGGACAGGTAGCGCCGCACCAGGAAGATCCGGTAGCCGAGGCCGACGTCCGAGGCGATGGCCTCGGCCGAGATCAGGAACACCCAGGCCGGGCCCAGCGACAGGCGCAGGCACTTGATCAGCCGCGGCATGGCTTGCGGTAGGGCTACGCGCAGGCCGATCTGCCAGGTCGAGCCGCCCAACGACTGGGCCTTGACGATCTGCTCTTCGGGAATCGAGGCCACATGGCTGGCCAGGTCGCGCACCATCATCGGGGTGATGCCGATGACGATGAGGGTGATCTTGGCGGTCTCGCCCAGGCCCACGACAATGAACAGGATCGGCAGTATGGCGATCGGCGGAATGACCGCGATGGCCGCCACCAGCGGACCCAGGCCTGCCCGGACCAGGGGTAGAAGCCCCAGGATCAGGCCAAGGACGAGGGTGATGGCGGTGGCGATCACCAGGCCGGTTCCCAACCGCGAGAGACTGGCCCAGGTGTCGGCCAGCAGAGCGGCGTGGCCGGTGACCGGATCGACCTGGAAGGCCATCATCTGCATGGCCCGCGCGATGTTCTGCAGGGGCGGCAGCACCTTGTCGAAGGGGTTGGCCGCGTGCCGGGCCGACGACAGGATCACATAGGCCAGCAAGGCGCCGGCGATAGGGATGAAACCGAGAGAGAAGCGACCGCCCCGGCCGGGCCTGACATTCAGCAAACGCCGCATGGAGCTGGTCGCCTCTCCTCTCTTGTTACGCAGACTCTAGAGCGTGCCGGCCGCAGCCATGGCCATGTAGGTCGGATCGAAGCGCAGCTTTATGTGGTCCTTGCTGCCCTGCACCACGCTGTTCGGGAACTCGATGCCGACGTCGTCCACCGACTTGGCGGCCTGGCCGAACAGGCCCGCGGCGAAGCTGAACTGGCGCACCTTCTCGTCGGCGTCGGTGGCGACCTTGCTGTTGACATAGGCCACGGCGTCGGCGGGCTTGTAATAGAGGAAGGTGGTCTTGATCTGCGCATCGAAGCCCGGCAAATCGGTGCCGGAGGCCTTGCCCATTTCCAGGCGCGCGGCCTTGGCGTCGGCCGAATCGCCCTGCATCAGGGCCAGCGTCTCGTACCAGATGCCGACCAGGGCCTTGCCCAGGTTCGGATTGGCTTTCAGCACATCGGTGTTGACCACCATCAGGTCGAGGATCTCGCCCGGCAGTTTGGACGAGTTGTAGACCAGGTGGGCGTCCTTCATGGCCGCGATCTGCTGCAGCATGGGGTTCCAGGTGACCATGGCCGTGGTCTGGGGCGTCGGCCAGGCGGCGACCATGTCGGCGTCGGAGGTATTGTCGAGCGTGACGTCCTTCAGCGACATGCCGGCGCTCTCCAGGGCGCGGGCCAGGAAGTACTGCGAGACCGAACCCTGCACGATCTTGACGTGCTGGCCCTTTACATCGGTCAGCTTGGTCTTGCCCTTGAGGAGCAGACCGTCGTTGCCGTTGGAATAGTCGCCGACGATCAGGGCGGTGGTGTCGACCCCGCCGGCGGCCGGAACGACCAGGGCGTCCATGTTGGTGGCGGTCACGCCATCCAGCTTCTTGGCCGTGAACTGGTTCAGGCTTTCGGAATAGTCGTTGATCTGCACCATATTGATCTTGATGCCGTATTTGTCGGCCCACTTTTTCACGATGCCGTGGTCATTGGCGTACTTCCACGGCATCCAGCCGGCATAGATGGTCCAGCCGATGGTGAACTCGGTCTTGGCGGCGCTGGCGGCCGGCGCGGCGGGCGCCGCGGCGGTGTCGGCCTTCTTGCTGCAGGATGCGGCCATCACCGCGACGGCGGCGGCGGCTACCAGAGCCCAGCGCCGTCCATGCTTGAAATTCGTCATTGGGAACCCCCTTGATGCGTCATCATCGCCCCGGCTTGGGCGGTCTCAATTATTACAGCCGCGCGAATTCGTAATAATCCAGCCAGTCGCGCGTGCGCTGCGGAATAAGCTTCGCGGCGCCGCAAAATTGAGCGAAGCGGCCCGCCGCCCGCCCGCTGGCGGTTCAGAATCAGGCGCCGCCCTTTCGAAATCCGCACGGGACGTTATTACGAAAACCGAAATACGTAATATCGCGTCAGCCTTTTCAGGAGCCCGCCTTGACCCGTGATTTCCGCGCCATTCCAGTCATCGACGTGGCCGGGCTCTACTCCGAAACCCTGGAAGACAGGCTGGCCGTGGCCCGGCAGATCGAGACGGCGGCGCGCCATGTTGGTTTTTTCTACATCCGCGGCCACGGCGTTCCGCAAAGCGCGCGCGAGGCGCTGGAGGCGGCGGCCGCCCGGTTCTTCGCCCAGCCGATGCCGGCCAAGATGCAAAGCTACATTGGCGGCTCGCTGAACCATTCGGGTTATGTGCCCGAGGGCGAAGAAGTGTTCGTCACCGGCAAGATCGACAAGAAGGAAGCCTTTGACGTTGGGCTGGACTATCCGGGTGAGCCGGTCGGCGGCATGCTGGGCCCGAACCTCTGGCCCGACCTGCCGGGCTTCAAGGCGCCCGTGGCCGCCTATTACGAAAAGGTCGAGGCGCTGTCGCGGGTGCTATTCCGCGGCTTCGCCCTGGCCATGGGCCTGGCCGAAGACGCCTTCGAAGGCAAACTGACGGCCCCGCCCAGCCAACTGCGCCTGATCCACTATCCGCACGACGCCGGCGCCGTCGACGCCCAGGGCATCGGCGCCCACACCGACTATGAGTGTTTCACCATCCTCTATTCCACCGCGCCCGGCCTGGAGGTGATGAACGATGCGGGGATGTGGATCGACGCCCCGCCGATCCCGGACTGCTTTGTCATCAACATCAGCGACATGATCGAGACCTGGACCAATGGCGAGTTTATCGCCACCAGCCACCGGGTGCGAAAGGTCGCCGAAGAGCGCTATTCGTTCCCCTTCTTCGCCGCCTGCGACTATCCGACGATTGTTGAGCCCCTGCCCCGGTTCGTGACGCCGGAGCGCCCAGCGCGCTATGCGGCCCTGTCTTCTGGCGAGCACCTGTTCGCCCAGACCGCCCAGACCTTCGCCTATCTGAAACGGCGGATCGCCGAAGGAGACCTGGTTTTGCCCGAAGGCTCCAAGCCCCTGGCGGCCTATGGTCAGGAAGCCCGCGTCAACCCGCCGGCGGGCCGATGACCCTGGAGGCCCTGGCCCGCGCCCGGCCGTTCGCAGCGCCGCTCGCCGTTCCGCCCTGGACCCTGGGCTGCTTTTCCCGGCGCTGTATCACCTATGCGACCGGCCTTGAGGATACGACCACCCAGGTGATCTGGATCCAGAGCCACGGACTGACCGGCGACCTGCGCATTCCCGCCTCGCGCAGGCGGCCCGCCGCCGCCAGCCTGGCCGCCTGTACGCGCGAGGAGCTGGTCGAACTGGTCCGCGCCGAAGGCTTCGCCGCCCGCACCGCCTGGGACGGAACCCTGATGTCGTGGGACGCCTTCGCCAGCTTCCAGCCCTATGACAAATGGCCCGAGCCGGGGCGGCTGGAACGCGTCGGGGCCAGCCTGATCGAATGGGCGCCGAGCGGGACCTATGTGGAGGACTGGCGCCTGCAGCCGGGCTGCGAAGGCTTGAGCGTGGGCCTGAGCCTGGAATCCGAAACCACACCGGACGGCGCCGAACGCCCGCGCGCCGGCGGTCTGGTCATCGCCGGCGACCACGCACTCAGGATCATCGAGCGGCGCACGGCGCTTCCGGCCCCGCCCCTGACCGTGCAGATGGCCGAGGCGGCCGATCCCCAGGCCCTGGCGCGGGCGATTTTCGACGGCGAAGTCAGCTATGCGCAGCGCGACGGACAGGAATGGCGCATCGCCAGCGCCATGGACCCATTCTCTGAAGGCTCAGCCCTGTTCGCCCTCGACGCCTTAACCGCCGGCGCCAAGCCGGACGCGCTGATCGAGACCG
>CAZJBC010000284.1:0-3968 GCA_964543805.1 uncultured Brevundimonas sp. | reverse complement strand
CGTCGATGAACAGCACGTCGCGCGGTTCGAGGTTGGTCAGGATCGCCGCCAGGTCCCCCGCCTTCGCCAGCACCGGGCCGGAGGTGGAGCGGAACCCCACCCCCAGCTCCCGCGCCACGATCTGCGCCAGCGTGGTCTTGCCCAGCCCCGGCGGCCCGAACAGCAGCACGTGGTCCAGCGCCTCGCCCCGCTCCCGGGCGGCGTCGATGAAGACGCGCAGGTTGGCCTTGGTCTGCTCCTGGCCGACGAATTCGGCGAGCGTCTGGGGACGCAGCGCCTTGTCGGTCGTCTCCAGCTCGGCGGGTTCGCCCGAAACCAGCCGGGTCATCGTCCCAGCTCCTGCAGCGCCGCCTTGATGACGGCGCCGACCTCGGCGTCGTCGCCGAGCCGCAACACCGCCTGCTCGACCGCGCGGCGCCCGACCGCTTCGGCGACGCCCAGGCCCATCAGGGCGGCGACGGCCTCGCCCGCGACCGAAGGCTTGGCCGGTTCATGCGCGGTCGCATGGAACGCCGCGACCAGCCCGTCGCCGATCGGCTTGTCCTTCAGTTCCGTGACGATGCGCAACGCCAGCTTCGGCCCGACGCCGTTGGCGCGGCCGACCATCGCCTTGTCCTCGCGCGCCACGGCGGCCTCCAGTTCGGTGGGCGGCAGCACGTCGAGCACGCCCAGCGCCGCCTTGGGGCCGACGCCCTGGATGTCCTGCAGCATGACGAAGGCGCGGCGCTCGGTGCGGTCGAGGAAGCCGTAGAGCTTGGCCCCGCCGGATTCCGTCCATTGGGTCTCCACGTGCAGCAGCGCCTCGTCGCCTACCGCAGGCAGCCGCGACAGCGTCCGCGATCCGCAGCGCACCACATAGCCCACGCCGCCCACGTCGATCAGCGCCTCCTCCTCGCCGACCTCGGCCAACACCCCTCGCAGCCGCCCGATCACGCCGCGCTCCCGTAGGCGCGGGCGCGCCTGGCATGGGCGTGGGCGATGGCGACGGCCAGCGCGTCGGCGGCGTCGGCGGTGGGGCTTCCCGCCGTGGGGAGAAGCCGGGCGATCATGAACGCGACCTGGGCCTTGTCGGCGCCGCCGGTGCCGACCACCGCCTTCTTGACCACCTTGGCGGCGTATTCGGCCACCGGCAGGCCGGCGCGGGCCGGCGCAATCATGGCGCAAGCCCGGGCGTGGCCCAGCTTCAGGGTGGATGAGCCATTGGCGGTCATGAAGGTCTCTTCCACCGCCGCCTCGTGGGGCGCATGGGCTGCGATAACAGCGCTGATCTCCTCGAACAGGCAAAGCAGGCGCAGGGCGAAGTCCAGTTTCTCGCTCGGCGAAATCACCCCGTGAGCGACGTGGATCAGGCGCGAGCCCTCCACCGCGATCACCCCCCAGCCGGTGTGCCGCAGTCCCGGGTCCAGCCCCAATATCCGAATCGCGTTCGCCATCTGTTCGTATAGAGTGGCGCCGTCCTTAAGGAAGCGCAAAGATCAACTTTGCGTCCTCACCCGTCCCGCGGTTCGATGGCGAATTCGATGACCCGTTCGTCGGCGGCGAGTTGGGCGGCCAGGGCCTGGGAGGCGCCGGCGCCGACGCTGGCGATGGAGGTGGCGTATTCCAGATATTCCCCGCCGATCAGGCTCTGGGCGACGCGGCTGTTGCGGAAATTCAGCGCGCCCAGCATGTCGGAGAACTGCTGTTCACTGGGCGCGTCCTTGCGCCGGAACCGAACGCGGATCTCGGCGTCCCAGCGGGCGGGCGTGTAGAGGTCCACCAGGCGGAACAGGGTCAGCACCAGCAGGGTGAGCACCGTCCCGGCCCAGCCCAGTTCCATCAGACCCAGGCCGAACAGCATGCCCAGGGCCGCTGTGATCCACAGCGAGGCGGCCGTGGTCAGGCCGTGCACCGTCAGCCCGGCGCGGAAGATCACCCCGCCGCAGAGAAAGCCCAGGCCTGTGAGCACGCCTTGGGCGATGCGCCCCGGCTCGACCAGTGGGGTCATGCCGGGCGCCTTGGTGGCCGCCAGCATCAACAGGGATGAGGCCAGCGCGACCAGGGCGTGGGTGCGAAAACCGGCGGCGCGGGCGCGATATTCGCGCTCAAACCCGATCGCCGACCCTGCCGCCAGGGCGCCGAGAACGGGCCAGGCGATGTCGGGAGCAAAGATGTCCATACGGTCAGCTTAGCGGGAAGGCGGGCAAAGAAGAAATCGCGTTCGCCTAGCCGCTGTGTCTGGCCATCTCTTCGTCGGAGATGTCGGCGTTGGTCCAGACGTTCTGAACATCGTCGTCGTCGTCCAGGGCGTCGAGCAGTTTCATCAGGCTGGCTGCGCCATCGCCCTCGACGGGGGTCTCCGACTTGGCCCGCCAGATGATGCCGGTGGATTTTGGATCGCCCAGAGCCGCGGTGATGGCGTCGGTCACCTCGCCCATAGCCTCAAAGCTGGTGTAAAGGGTGTGGCCCTCGTCGTCGGATTCGACGTCCTCGGCGCCGGCCTCGATGACCGCTTCCATGACCGCATCTTCCGATCCCGCTGAGGCCGGATAGACGATCTGGCCCAGTCGATCGAACATGAAGGCGGCCGAATTGGTCTCGCCCATGGCGCCGCCGTATTTCGAGAACAGCATGCGAATATTGGCGGCGGCCCGGTTGCGGTTGTCGGTCAATGTCTCGACGATGATGGCCACGCCGCCCGGGCCACGGCCTTCGTAGCGGATTTCTTCCAGGGAATCGGTCTCGCCGCCCAGAGCCTTCTTGATCGCCCGCTCGATGTTTTCGCGCGGCATGGATTCGGTCCGGGCCGTGGCGATGGCCAGGCGCAGCCGGGCGTTGGCGGTTGGATCCGGCAGGCCCTGTTTGGCGGCAATGGTGATGTCGCGCGATAGCTTGGAGAACAGCTTGGAGCGCTTCTTGTCCTGCGCGCCCTTGCGGAACTGGATGTTCTTGAATTTCGAGTGGCCGGCCATGGCTGCCTTCTTGGGGGGTGGGAGGCTTGTGTGCGGCGGCTTCTAGCGTGAGGCGGGCTGCCCGTCACCTAGGTTGGCGCGGGCTGGTTTGAGTCACATCATGGCGGCGGGTCGCGAAAGGCCCCAGCCTTGTTGCAAGGAACCGGGTCTCGCCCGGCGGGTTTCGCATCCATCGGAGAGCGCCATGACCACTACCGACTACATCGACGAGCCGGATACCCTGCCGCAGGAAATCATCGACTGGCAGCCCAACCACCGCACGCCGGCGAACGCGGACGCGCGGCCCGCGATCACCCCCGCGGCGGCCATGGCGGTCGGCGCCCTGGCGGTTGGGGCCCTGGCCATAGGCGCGGTCGTTATAGGCCGGCTGGTGATCGGCAAGGCCAGAATCAGGTCGCTCGACATCGACACCCTGACGGTGCGGCGTCTGAACCTGCCGAAATAGATCAGGCGACGACCAGCTTCACGTCGACATTGCCGCGGGTGGCCTTGGAATAGGGGCAGACCTCGTGAGCGGCGGCCAGCAGTCGCTCGGCGGTCGCGCGATCCAGGGCCGGCGCGGTCAGCGTCAGGGTCGCGCCGATCTTGAAGGTCGGCGCGTCGCGGATCAGATCGACGGTCACGTCCAGCGAATGCTCTCCCAGGCTGATCTTTTCCTGGCGGGCGACAAACCCCAGCGCGCCGGTAAAGCAGGCGCCGTAGCCCGCGGCGAACAGCTGCTCGGGATTGGTGCCCTCGCCACTGCCGCCCAGAACAGTTGGATAGGCCAGCTTCACGTCCAGTTTGCCGTCGTCGGTCCTGGCGGTTCCATTGCGGCCGCCGACGGTATGGGCGTGAGCGGAATATACGATCTCGGACATGCAGGCTCCTCCTTTTCCCCATCGACATATGGCGCGTTAGGCGCAGGGCGGGAAGAGGCTGCGATTCCAGTTCTCGATGTCGCTCGTCGGGTGTAATAATCGCGACAAACGCAGACGGCTGTGCTGTGGCAAAAGGGTGTGACGCCGCGCCTATGCC
>CAZJBC010000283.1:0-3985 GCA_964543805.1 uncultured Brevundimonas sp. | reverse complement strand
CGTCGACGTCGAGAAAGAACGCATCTCGCTGGGCATCAAGCAGCTCGGCGGCGATCCGATGGACGGCGCCGCCGACACCTTCCACAAGGGCCAGCGCGTCACCGTCACCGTCGCCGAGGTCACCACGGGCGGCATCGAGGTCAAGTTCGGCGACGATGCCGCGCAGATGAGCGCCTTCATCCGCAAGGCCGACCTGTCGCGCGACCGCCAGGAGCAGCGCGCCGAACGCTTCGCCGTCGGCGACCGTATCGACGCCATGATCACCGCCGTCGACAAGGCCGCCCGCAAGGTGTCGGTCTCGATCAAGGCGCTGGAAATGGCCGACGACAAGGAAGCCATCGAAAAGTTCGGCTCGTCCGACTCGGGCGCCTCGCTCGGCGACATCCTGGGCGCGGCTCTGGCCGAAAAAGAAAAGAAGAAATAGGTCTCATCCTCTTTCGATGCGGAATGCGGCGGCTGGAGCAATCCAGCCGCCGTTTTCTTGGGCGGTGTGCCGCAGAATCACCCAACCACGTCGATTCTCTGCGACTAACCCCTTGAAACGCAACGCCGCCTGCCGCATGGTCGCCGCCGAAACGAGAGGGGGCGGGGGTCCATCCATGATCAAGTCCGAACTGATCGCGAAGCTCGCGGCCGAGAATCCGCACCTGACCCAACGCGACATCGAGCGCGTGGTCGGCGTGGTGTTCGGACGGATGACCGATGCGCTCGCCAAGGGCGGCCGGGTTGAGCTTCGCGGCTTCGGCGCCTTCTCGGTCCGCTCGCGCCCGTCGCGCGCCGGACGCAATCCCCGCACCGGCGAGCCGGTCCCGGTCAAGGCCAAACACGTGCCCTTCTTCAAGAGCGGCAAGGAACTGCGCGAGCGCCTCAACCTCGATTGACCGGCGCGCGCCGCTGCCTCAAGATAACACTGTTAACACAGAGGGAGACGGCTCATGGGCATGGGCAGCGAGTTCAAGGAATTCATTTCCAAGGGCAATGTCGTCGACCTGGCTGTCGGCGTGATCATCGGGGCTGCGTTCGGCAAGATCGTCACCAGCCTGGTTGATCAGGTGGTCATGCCCCCTATCGGCCTGCTGATCGGCGGCATCGACTTTTCCCAGCTGAAGGTGATCCTGCGGGCGGCGGGCGATGATCCGAAAAAGATTCCCGAGGTCGCCATCCAGTACGGCGCCTTCCTCAACACCCTCTTCCAGTTCCTGATCGTCGCCTTGGTGATCTTCATCGTCGTCAAGGCGATCAATTCCATGCGGCGCAAACAGGCTGAAGCCCCCGCCGCGCCGGCCGCCCCAACCGCGACCGAGGCCCTGCTGATGGAAATCCGGGACGCGCTGAAGGCCAAGAAGTAGGGCTCGCCCTTCCTTCGCCTGCCCGCACCCTCTATCTAGCGGCCCATGACCAGCGCCAAGATTTGCGGGCTTTCGACGCCGGAGGCCGTGGCCGCCGCCATTGAAGGCCGCGCCGGGTTCGTCGGGTTCATGTTCTTCGACAAGAGCCCGCGCAATATCGCGCCCGATCTGGCCGGCCAGTTGGCCGCGCCGGCGCGCACGGCGGGCGTCAAGGTGGTGGCGGTGACCGTCGATCCGGACGACGCGGCGCTGGAGCGCATCATCGCCGGCCTGAAGCCGGACCTTATCCAGCTGCACGGATCGGAGACACCCGGCCGCGCGGCCGAAATCCGCGCCCGCACGGGCCTGGGTATCATCAAGGTCCTGCCGGTGTCGGAAGCGGCCGATCTGGCCCCGGCCTGGGGCTACGAGCCTTTCGCCGACCACATGATGTTCGACGCCAAACCGCCGAAGGACGCCGACCGGCCCGGCGGCCTGGGCGCGAAATTCGACTGGACCATCCTCAAGGGCAGAAGCTTCCCCCGCCCATACTTCCTGGCCGGC
This sequence comes from uncultured Brevundimonas sp., assembly GCA_964543805.1. Taxonomy (GTDB): domain Bacteria; phylum Pseudomonadota; class Alphaproteobacteria; order Caulobacterales; family Caulobacteraceae; genus UBA5005. The sequence continues at coordinate 2,093 of CAZJBC010000283.1, read as the reverse complement.
GGCCTTGATCCCTGGAACGTGGCTGAAGCGGTGGCCGCCTCGGGCGCGCCGCTGGTGGACGTTTCTTCTGGTGTGGAGCGGGGGCCCGGGGTAAAGGACCCGGCCCTGATTTCAGCCTTTTTGGCCGCCCTAGTGCGCTGAATTTTGAAGTTCGCATGCAGTTGATATCGTCAGAGACGCGAACTTCAAATTCAATAAGCGCACTAGGACCAAACGATTTCAGTGTGGCGGAAGATTCAGAAATTCGCTCATTGCCTGATATAACCACCGGCGAATTTCTGAATCGCCAAACTGGCGCGGATCTGAAGTGAACAAGCCCCTGACGCCCAACGACTACTCGGCCTGGCCCGACGCGAATGGCCGCTTCGGCGATTTCGGCGGCCGCTATGTCGCCGAGACCCTGATGCCGCTGGTGCTGGAGCTGGACAAGGCCTACACGGCCGCGAAAAATGATCCCGGCTTCCAGGCCGAGCTGAAGAACCTGCAGGTTCATTACGCCGGCCGTCCCAGCGCGCTCTATTTCGCCGAGCGCCTGACCGCTCACCTGGGCGGGGCCAAGATCTACTTCAAGCGCGAAGAGCTGAACCACACCGGCTCGCACAAGATCAACAACGCGCTGGGCCAGATTCTGCTGGCGCGCCGCATGGGCAAGACCCGCATTATAGCCGAGACCGGCGCCGGCCAGCACGGGGTGGCCACCGCTACCGTCTGCGCCCGCTTCGGTCTGCCCGGCCACGTCTATATGGGCGCAACCGACGTCGAGCGGCAAAAGCCCAATGTGTTCCGCATGAACCTGCTGGGCACCGAGGTGATCCCGGTGACCAGCGGCACCGGCACCCTCAAGGACGCCATGAACGAGGCCCTGCGCGACTGGGTCACCAATGTCCATGACACCTACTATCTGATCGGCACCGCGGCGGGTCCGCATCCTTATCCGGTGATGGTCCGCGACTTTCAGTCGGTGATCGGCATCGAGACGCGGGCGCAGATGCTGGAGATGGAAGGCCGGCTTCCCGACGCCACCGTCGCCTGCATCGGCGGCGGCTCCAACGCCATCGGCATGTTCCATCCCTTCCTGGCCGACGAGAGCGTTCGCCTGATCGGCGTCGAGGCGGCGGGCCACGGCATCGCCTCTGGCCAACACGCCGCCTCGCTCAGCGGCGGGCGGCCCGGGGTTCTGCACGGCAACAAGACCTATCTGATCCAGGACGACGACGGCCAGATCAAGGATGCCCATTCCATCTCGGCGGGCCTGGATTATCCTGGCATCGGACCTGAGCATTCCTTCCTCTACGAGACCGGCCGGGCGACCTATTTGTCGGCGACGGACGACGAGGCCCTGGCCGCCTTCCAGCTATGCGCCGAACTGGAGGGGATCATCCCCGCCCTGGAAAGCGCCCATGCCATGGCCCGGCTGCCGGAAATCGCCCGCGACCTGGGCAAGGACGCCATCGTCGTACTGCTGCTCTCGGGCCGCGGCGACAAGGACATCTTCTCGGTCGCCGAGCATCTGGGCCGCAAGATCGGATGAGCAACGCCGGGTTTCTGATCTACTGCCTGGCGGCGGTGTTCGTTCTGATCGCGGCGGTCGGGGCCGTTCTCACGGCGACGATGGTTTATGGCACGGCGCAAAAGACGTGGGCCTCCAAGGCCGCCCTCGCCAAGGCGACAGGCGCTGCGATCCCCAGCAAACCCAAACCCGTCGTGTTGACCATTGTCTGGCTCGTCTGTCTTGTCGCGCTTGCCGGGGTGATTGCGCCGGTGCTGATGAGCCTGGAAGTAACCGTCCAGCTGCCACCTGCTCATCACGTTCCTGCGGCAAAGCCCGCCGTCGCGCCGGCTTCTTCGACGGCTGCGCCGATCGCGCCGACTCCCGCGCCCACGCCCGCTCCGACGCCGAGCCCCGCCAAATGAACCGCCGTATCGACGCCACCTTCGCCGCCTTGAAGGCGCAGGGCCGCTCCGCTTTCGTCGCCTACATCATGGCCGGCGATCCGGACGCCGAGACCGCGCTCGCCATCATGCAGGGTCTGCCCGCCGCCGGCGCCGACATCATCGAGCTGGGCTTTCCCTTTTCCGATCCCATGGCTGAA
>CAZJBC010000282.1:0-4009 GCA_964543805.1 uncultured Brevundimonas sp. | reverse complement strand
CAACTCGCAGGTGCGCTACAGGTGAATGTGGTCTATTTCTTTCAGGCCCCGAACTAGGAGATCGCAAGTCATGGCGAGGCGCTTGGATTTCGACAGGGCTAGGTCAGAGACGATCAGTCGTATGCCTAGCAGGCTTGCCGATCCGGATATGTTGAGCGAGCCCGAACATCAGGCATGGTGGGGCGGGAAAAATCGCAAACAGCGCAAGGCGGCCGTACAGGCGCTTGAAAAGCAGATGGGCGAGGCGTTCGGCCGTGGGAAACCGGCAGGCGCGAAAAGACCAAAAGTGGTGGTGAGTGCGTTTATCCGCCCGAGGATCAAGGCGCTCCTCGCGCAACTAGAATCGGCATCGCGACGGCGAGAGCAGCTACTTACCGGGGAACCACGCCGCTCGAAAAAGCGAGGGAAGCCGGCCAGGCCTATTCCTTGATATCGAGGGCCGGCAGGCTGCGGACGATCTTCATGGTTTCGAGGCTTACCGTGATGACCCGGCGGAAGAGATCGAAGGGGTAGGCAGGATCGCCGACGGTTTCATTGGCATAGCGGTTGGCATCATTGACGATGCCGCTGGCCGGGTCGGTCTTCACGCACTGACCTGAATGGACTGATAGGTGGAAAAGACGATGGTGAGTTGATCGGGCGCTGGCGCTGTTGCCTTCGCAGCCAGGCCGGAGGCATTGGTTGTTGCTGGGAATTCGAGATCGTGGACGTCGATGTCCGCTAGGTCATCGCCCTTCGCTCTGCGCACGCCCACCTGGACATCGGAGCAGACGGCAAAGGATCGTAGAGGCGTTTGGGTGTCGATCGTCCATTCGCGAACGGTCTGCGACATGAGTGCGAGCGAGGGGACCAGATAGAGCACCCGTCCGCCCGCACCGATCATGTCTTCGGCGATCTTCAACGCGGTGAAGGTTTTGCCCGTGCCACACGCCATGACCATCTTGCCGCGATCCGCCACGGCGAGGCCCTTTCTAACCGCGTCGAGGGCTTCGGCCTGGTGCGGCCGTATCTCTTTCTTCGGCGCGAGGCGGACGACGTTCTGGCTGGCGAACAATGACCAGTCGATGCCGCTTTCCTCCATCTCGGTCAGGCCGATGCGGATGGTGGAAACGATCTGGTCGTGCAGAGCGGTTTCGGCGTGTTCGCTCCAAGGCGCGTCCGTCGTGTCGACAATCATGCGGCGGGTGAAGGGACGCTTGCCTGACGCGGTGAAGAAGCTGTCGATGTCGCTTTTCTGGAGACGATGGCCGGCGCGATAGAATTTGCATTGGATCGCGCACCAACTGTTCGGATCGTCGGCTAGCTGGGCGACGAGATCGATGCCGGTGTCGCGCTGATCTTCGCGGCGTTCGGCCGCCCAATCGCCAAACGTCATGACGCGGAGGAATTGTTCTGCTTGCGTCGGCGCGTTTTCGAGCCAGACCTTTGTCAGGCGTTCGAAATAGTCGCCCTTTTCGCGTTCGGATGTGGAGGCGTCGCGATACCGCTGTAGAAGATCACGCAGCGCGTTGGCCATTTCCCCATTCTCCCCCAATAGGCGCCAACCCTAGGACGAAACGCGCGCCCGCCGCCAGAGCTAGGCGACTGCGCGTCGCAAGCTTTGCTAAGTCGTGCCGGATGCCACTTGCAAGCGCCTTCCAAAAGAAGCCAAGCGCCGCTGCTTTGTGGGGTAAAATGTGGGGATCGAAAATTCAGCGACCACGTTTCTCTAATAATAACTTATAGTTATCAGAAAAAAGTGGCGGAGAGGGTGGGATTCGAACCCACGGTCGGCTTCCACCGACGCCGCATTTCGAGTGCGGTACATTCGACCACTCTGCCACCTCTCCATAAGGGGACGGACACACTGCTCAGAGCGCGCCGAAGTCGAGGGCGCGGAACTTAGGGGCGAGGCCGCCTTTGCGCAAGCGCTTCCAAATGAGCGTTTGAATCTGCTCCCTATGCAGATCACAAACCTGTGATAGCGTGGCCTCACGAAGCCGTGAACCCACACGGCTCGCCGGGAGATAACGCCATGAAACGCCTGCTGTTTTGCTGCGCCTGCCTGTTGGCCTTGAACGCCTGCTCGAGGCCCGCCGACAACGCGCCCGCCGCTGGAAGCATGGCATTACATGAGGTCATGCTCAAAAAATCCGGCTCCGCGCCGGATACGACCTCCGCGCCGGCGGCAGCGCCGGCCGTTCCAGACACCGACGTAGCCGCCCCGAATGCGTCCGGCGATGGCGCCCTGGTCGAGCACTTCACGCCGCCGCCCGCCCCGCACATCACCGTGCCGCGCCTAGCCTATTCCTATCACTATGGCGTGGAGAGCAAGGCGGCGCAGGTGGCCGGTCTGGTCGCCCGCCATGAACAAGCCTGCCGCGCGGCGGGCCCCACCGTCTGCGAAGTCACCGGCTCGTCCATCACCCAGCAGGGGCGCAGTGATATCGAGGGAACGCTGTCCATGCGCGCTGCGCCGGACTGGCTGACCCGTTTCCGCGGCGGCCTCCCCGGCGACGCCAAATCCGCCGGCGGGCGGATCACCCGCAATCAGACCGAAACCGAAGACCTGTCCACCACCATTGTCGATACCGAAGCCTCGATCCGCGCCCAGACCACCCTACGCGACCGCCTGCAGGCCCTGCTGGCGTCGCGCCCGGGCAAGCTGCAAGAACTGCTCGAGGTCGAGCAGGCTCTGGCCCAGGTCCAGGGTGAAATCGATTCAGCCCAGTCCGAGCTGGCCGTTATGCGCCAGCGGGTAGACACCTCGGAGATCACCATCGACTACCGCTCGACCGGAACCCTGTCGGAAGAAGGCGCCTGGAAGCCCGTCGCGGAGGCGATCAAGGGCTCGCAAGGGGTGATGGCCGACGTTATTGGCTTTCTGATCCTGGCGCTGGCGGGCCTGTTGCCTTTGGCGGTTGTCGGCGCCGGCGTCTGGTTCGCGGTTCGCCGGCTGCTGAAATGGCGAAAGGCGAGGGCGAAGACGCCGGCGGTGAAGACGCCGAAGTAGGAGGAGCTCCAGCCAAACCAGCTGACGGAGCCGGCCAAAACGCCTGAGCGCTTGACCGCGAAGCGCTTGTTTGTATAAAGCCCCCCTCCTCGCCCGCAGGGTTGCCTTGCGGGCGCAACTTCTTTTGCGACCAAGGTCTAATCCCAATGTACGCGGTCATTCGCACGGGCGGAAAACAATACAAGGTCCAGGCGGGCGATCTGCTCGTGGTGGAAAAGCTCGATGGGGCCGCTGGCGACGCCGTCAGCTTCGGCGATGTGCTGATGCTGGGCGATGGCGGCACGGTCACCCTGGGCGAGCCTTTGGTGAAGGGCGCGTCCGTGGCCGGGACCCTGATCGAGACCCGCAAGGGCGACAAGGTCAAGATCGTCAAGAAGATCCGCCGTCAGGGCTATCGCCGCACCCGTGGCCATCGCCAGATGGAAACCGTCGTGCGCGTCACCTCGGTGGCCGGCGCCGGCAAGACCGACAAGTGGGACGGCACGGTCGATCTGACCACCAAGCTGGAGCTCGACGCCCGCGCCCGTAACCTGGGCGAGCGCACCGTAAAGCCGGCCAAGGTCAAGGCCGCTCCGGTCGCCAAGAAGATCAAGGACGCCCCGAAGGCCAAGGCGGCTCCGGCCCCCAAGCCCGAAGTGAAGGTTGAGGCCGCCAAGGCCGAAGCCCCGGCGAAGGCTGCGCCGAAGAAGGCCGCGGCTCCGAAGGCGGCGGCGGCCCCCAAGGCTGCGGCAAAACCGGCGGCGGAAAAGAAAGCGGCGGCTCCGGCCGCGACAAAGAAAACACCGGCCAAGGCCGCGGCTCCCAAGGCCGCCCCGAAAGCCAAGAAGTAAGGACCAGGACCGATGGCACACAAGAAATCAGGCGGCTCCTCGCGCAACGGGCGCGATTCTGACGGCCGGCGCCTTGGCGTGAAGAAGTACGGCGGCGAGAGCGTCGTTCCGGGCAACATCATCGTGCGTCAACGCGGCACCAAGTTCTGGCCGGGCGTCAACGTCGGCATGGGCAAGGACCATACCC
>CAZJBC010000281.1:0-4011 GCA_964543805.1 uncultured Brevundimonas sp. | reverse complement strand
GGAGCCCGCCTCGACTCGTGCGAACCGGATCAACTCGGATAGCCTGGATTGCTCGTACATCGGCATGGCATTTTCTCCATCTCGCCTGGATCGGATCGCGCTCGACCTGATCGCATGCGTCGTATCCCTGCTGGTGCGGAAGTCACGTTCAGCAGTCGAGCTTGACCAGGTCCTTGAAGATCAGCCGCCCCCAGCGATGTCCGCGCGCCTGCACAAGCAGTCCAAACGTCCGGCTGCGGACTTGGCTCCAATGTCCGCTTGTGGTGCAAGGCGGCCGCAGCGTGCCACTGACACCAAAAACGGCTGCACACCCGATGGGGACATGAGGACTCTACGTCTTTGAGGTAATCACGGTCGGCAACCTGACAGGACCTCCACGATTGCTGGTCTTGCTGGTCTTGCTGGTCTTGCTGGTCTTGCTGGTCTTGCTGGTCTTGCTGGCGCCGATGGAGGATTCGGCTGAATTACCGAATAATGGACACCCCCAGCTATATTGCTCAAGAGTCACTGTCAGCTGTTGAAACTTGATCTCATCTTGGAGTTTTCGTCCAGCTGTCGCGATTAATTCAGTAACCTCGTCCGCGATTAACGGGTGGCAGGGAAAATCCATGGCGAATCCCACCGAAAGACGTTATGGTAGCGTCCAGGCGGCCGGTCTCCGGGAGGTTGCGAATGCGTTTTGCTGGATTGCCGCGGCGGTCGGTGATCATCGTCCTTGGCGCCGCCATCGCCTTTAGCGCCAGCGAGGGAATCGCCCAGCAGCCCGGCGCATCGGTCACCCTCAGCACTCCGGCGCCGCCCGCCACGCAGGACGCCACCACCGTCTCGCCGCTCGTCGTCAGCGCGATGGTTCCCGTGCCCAATGTTGGCGCGGGCGCGCCCTATTTTACCCTGGACGAACTTGATGCGACGCACCAGCAGGCGGCCGCGGTCGAGCGCATCGATCGGCGCGGGTTGGAGGACATAAGGTGTCCCAAATTCCTGTGCAGTACGCCCAAAAAGGAAATCTTCAGCGGGGATTTCGGTCTTGAGGCGCTCTGCGACACGGCCCAAACCGACCAATTGACCCTTGTCCGGCTAACGGAGGCCGCCACCGTCGCCACCCAGGCGGCGCTTGACACGCGCATCGCCGCCGCCAGGGGCGAGGGATCGAGCGACGATGTTGTCAGAACCGAGCTGGCGCGCCAGGCAGCGATCAACGCCTATGTCGCGGCGCGCGCCGCCGCCCAGGAGGCGGAAAATCGCGTCTCCGACTACAAGGATCTGCCTGCCACCATGCTGGGGATGAGCCCGATTATTCTGAATTCCGAGGTGGAGCGCCGGTCGGCCGAACGCAAGGCCAACGGTGGCTTTCTCAGCGCCAGTGGGAACGCCGGTCTGACGGTGACAAACCTCGTCGCGCGGCAGCTCCAGGGCTCCGGCGAGCCGGCTCTGTCGATTACCGGAAAAATCAATAACTCACGGAAAAAGCCGGCCCCCATACCCGCCCTGTCCGTCAGCGTCCTGGACCGGGCCGGGTTTCCATTGAAGACCCAGGACTTCCAGGCCGATGCCCGAAAGGTCATTCCAGCGGGGGGAAGCATACCCTTCGCCTTTCAGATGAAGCCGATCCCTGACCATAGCGAAGGTCTTGCCGTCACCCTGGCCGCATCGTTGCGCATCTCTCAGGCGCACCTTCCGGGGTGTCAGATTCACTGAAGGCTGGGGTCTTGATCGGCGCCAGTTTTGTGCAGGGGTGTGCCGTCATTGGGCGGCGAATGTCCGGAATCTGGTGTTCCCCCAGAGTCCGCTCAGTGCGGCGCCGAAATGAACTGGCGACGTCCAGACGTCCCGGAAATTCCAACCGATATTATGCTTGCCTGATCGATAAGCTAGAACCCCGGCTGCGACGTCGTCGAGTTCTGGTTTTGCGACTGCAGCTGCCTTTGCCTTATCCGCTCGTTGATGTCGCGGATCTCGTCCGGCGTCGGCATGCGCCGCGTGGAGATGATGGTGCCGGCCGCGACCGGGCCGACCGGCGCGGGCGGGCGGCTGTGATCGCCGATATCCACGCCTACGGATTCGGGCACCGGCGGCGGCGAATTGGCTGCCGCCACAGAATAGGTCTTGGTCTCGCCGCCGATGGTCAGGGTCACCAGCCTGGGCTCGGCAATCGGACGGGTCTCGTTCGGCAAGACCACGGCGGCGGATGGCGCATCGGGCGTGCGGGAATCGCCGCCGGTCAGAATGGCGGAGGTCAGGATCGCCTCGCCACCGGCGTATTTGCCGTCAAACCCGGACGCCGCGCCCGTGGGGCCGGTCATGCGGTAAAAGATGTGCGCCCCGATCTGCCTGATCTTGACCAGGGTCGGCGCCCAGTAGGGAAAGACATAGTCGGCGTGATAGTGGGTCGCGGTGCCAACCGGCCCATAGACATAGCCGCTCAGCGCCCGCGCCGCGGCGTCCCGCGAATTCTTCCAGGCGCCCTCAGCCGGCTGGCGGGTCAACGATCCGTCGCAGGTAAAGGAAAACTGGCAGCCGGTGACCAGCTGCGAGCCCTGGTAGACTACGCCGCAAACCGTCTTGGGATAGGCCGGATGCTGCACCCGGTTCAGCACCACTTGGGCGACCGCCGCCTGGCCCTCGCCCGGCTCAAAGCCGGCCTCGTAGTAGATCGCCTGGCTCAGGCAATCCAGGGCGCGGTTGTAGTCGTCGTTGCCGGTCTTGAGGACGAACGGCTTCATCGGCGTGACCGGCGCCGTGCTGACCGGGACCAGGGCGTTGAAGGCGCGCGCTTCATCGTAGCTCAGCTGCCGGTGGATCAGCGACGGCGGCGTCAAATCAAACCCGCCCCAGCCCATCACCCCTGACGGCGTCCAGCCAGCGCGACCTGCGCCGATCCGATCGGCGGTCCAGGCCGCGTAGGGACTCATGCCGGTGGTGACCCGGGTCAGCGAAAGCGCCGAGAACGGATTACCCTGCCTAAAGGTATGCGGCGGCGAGGCGGCCAGAATCAGCACAGCCATGATCGCCGCCGCGGCCGCGGCGCCCTCGCCGGCGGCCAGCCACGAGGCCGTCATACGTCCGCGGACCGCGGACGCCATGGCGACAACTTTCGTGATCAGGACCTGGAACAGAAGCTTGACCTCACCGTTTAGCCAACGTCGCGGAGGCCATGCCGTTCCCGCGGGGCAAAGAAATAGAGCGCCCATTCCTTGCCGATTTCGTCATCTAGGCCGCCGGCAGGGTTTGGCCAAGTCCTATTGGAGGTCTGGCCGGCGGTGGGCGAGACCCCCGCCGGGGCGGAAAAAGCCCCCTGGCCCTTGCTGCGCAAGCGTTACAGCATCGAGGCGATGTCGAGCATGATCTCGCGGGCTTTGCATTCAGGATCACTTCATTAGGAGCCCGTTTCGGGCGCCCTTTATTTTTCTGTCACGAGGGCGTATATACCTAATCTCCTTATGCTCAGTTTCAGCATAAGCATGGGCGCCGTCCCCGATTATCGGGCCGGCGTTTTTCTGAAACCCCTAAATGCTCAATATGAGCATAATGAGGGCGGGCATGGCGGACGGATTTGCGCAGGCGCCGGATGGCTTCGAGGCCGACCCCTCGATGCACGCCCTTTGGGGCAAGATGCGCGGGCAGGTCACCCCCATCGAGTGGCGTCTGAACGCGCCGCTGATCACCGCCATCAACAAGCTCAAGGCCGAGAAAAACGCGGTCATCCTGGCCCACAACTACATGACGCCGGAAATCTTCCACGGCGTCGGCGATTTCGTCGGCGACAGCCTGGGCCTGGCCCGCGAGGCCGCGCGCACGGATGCGAAGATCATTGTCCAGGCCGGCGTTCACTTCATGGCCGAGACCTCCAAGATCGTCTGCCCGGACAAGACGGTGCTGATCCCCGACCTGCGGGCCGGTTGCTCGCTGGCCGCCTCGATCACCGGCGCCGATGTGCGGCTGATCAAGCAGCGCTACCCCGGCGTGCCGGTGGTCACCTACGTCAACACCTCGGCCGACGTAAAGGCCGAG
>CAZJBC010000280.1:0-4073 GCA_964543805.1 uncultured Brevundimonas sp. | reverse complement strand
CCCAGGCTTTCGATCACCGGCGCATCGTCCAGCAGTCCGGCGACCCTGGCGCCGTCGATGGTCGCCGACATGACCAGGATGCGCAGGTCCTCGCGCAGCAGGACTTGCGAATCGCGGGCCAGCGCCAGGCCAAGATCGGCGTCCAGGCTGCGTTCGTGAAACTCGTCGAACAGAACGGCGGCCACGCCATCCAGCGCCGGGTCATCCAGGATCATGCGGGTGAAGACACCCTCGGTGACCACCTCGATCCGTGTGCGGGCGGAGACCTTTGACTGCATCCGCACGCGAAAGCCGACCGTCTCGCCCACGGCCTCGCCCAGCGTTTTGGCCATGCGCGCCGCCGCCGCGCGCGCCGCCAGCCGTCGCGGCTCCAGCACGATGATCCTGCCGCTGTGGGCCCAGGGTTCGCCCAGCAGCTCCAGCGGAACCACCGTCGTCTTGCCGGCCCCCGGCGGCGCGACAAGAACGGCGCTGGAGCCCCGCCCCAGCGCCGCCTTCAGATCGAGGATGACCTCATGGATCGGCAGGCGCATGACGCCCAGCCTAGCCTATGGCTCACTTGCGCGTGAGCGCGAAGTCGACGCTGACGGTCACCTCGGTGGTGTTAACACCGGCCAGCACGGGCGGCGACGGCGCCGCAGCGGGGAAGTCCGACGCAATTAATTTAGGAGCCGCCTCAAAGTCGGGCGAGGATCCTCCGCCATCGCGAATCGTCAACGCCCGCACCACCTTCAAACCTGCCGCCGCCGCATAGGCATCGGCGCGCGCCCGCGCAGCCTTAAACGCCTCTCCAGCGACCGCACGCGCGGCGGCTTCAGGATCAGCGGTTCGCAGGTCTGGACCCGACAGTACATTGGCCCCGGCGCCGGTCGCTGCCGCGATTGCTTCCCCGGCCTTGTCGACCTGGCGAACGCGCACTGTGACGACGTTGTCAGCCTCGAATTTCCCCCGGTTCGCGCCGTAGTCAACGCGAAATACTCTGACCGTCTGGGTTTGAACGTCGCGGTCGGATACGCCAAACTGTTTTAGCGCGCCCATGATCGCATTCATTCGCTGGCTGTTCTGTTCGCTCGCCACCGCAGCGGTCGACGCGAAGGACGAAACACCAGCAGAGAAACGCGCTTCGTCGGGCTTGGATTCGCCCCTGGCGGTGGCGCTGACCTCGAGCAAAGTCTCATCGGGTTTAAGCCTGCTGGGCCCACGGGCATCCTGACCGCATCCGGCCAGAGCCAGGCCAAACGCGATCAACAGTACTGGACGAAACGCATTCATGATGTCCTCCGATGTATCGGCATGACGACGGATCAATCTGCGAATGCCCCCGGCTTGGGATCGTTACTCCACCGACCCGGCCATCTTGCGTTCGTGATAGCGCGAGTGCCAGTGGGCGTAGCCGAAATAGATTACCAGGCCGATCGCCATCCAGATGATCAGCCGCCACCAGGTCGGAACAGGCAGGCCGCTGATCAGGAACAGGCAGCCGGCGACGCCGAGCGGGGCCGAGACCCAGACGAGCGGGACCTTGAACGACCGCGGCAGGTCGGGCTGGGTCACCCGCAAGAACATCACGCCGCCGCAGATCAGGGCGAAGGCCAGCAAGGTGCCCATGGACACCAGCTCGCCCAGAACGCCGATCGGGAACAGGCCTCCGACCAGGCCGGCGAAACCGGCGACAATCACCGTGCCCCAGATTGGCGTGCGTGTCTTGGCGTTCACCGAGCCGAAGAACGGCGGCAGCAGACCGTCACGGCTCATGGCGTAGAGAATGCGCGACTGTCCATAGAGCAGCGACATGATGGTTGAGGCCAGGCCGATTGCGACGGCGATGTTGATGGCCTGACGGAGCCAGGCCATGCCGGGGATGGCCCCCATGGCGGTGGCGACCGGATGGTCGTTGTTGAGGGTCTGGTAGTGGGCGACGCCGGTGATGCCGAGGGACATCAACAGATAGAGGATCGTGCAGATGCCCAGGGACAGCAGGATGGCGATCGGCATGGTCTTGGCCGGATCCTTGGCTTCCTGGGCGCCGGTGGAGACCGCCTCAAACCCGATATAGGCGAAGAAGATAACCCCCGAGGCGGTCAGGATGCCGCCCCAGCCAAAGTGGCTGGCAGGATCGGTCGCCGTCGGCCCGACGCGGGCCGGGATCAGGGGATGCCAGTATTCCGGGTGCAGGTGGGTGAAACAGACCGCAATCACGATCACCACAACCATTACCTTGAAGGCGACGATCAGATTGTTGGTCACGGCGCTCTTGACGATGCCGGAAATAAGAACGGCCGCCATAATGAAGATGATGCCCATCGCCGGCACGTTCAGGTGACTGCCCGTGGCGACCAGATGGTTGCCGACAAAGTCATAGGGCGCCTTGGACCACGCGGTTGGCAAACCCATGCCGAAGCCCTGCAGCATGTCGTTGAAGTGGCCTGACCAGCCGGCGGAGACCGTCGCGGAGGCCAGGCCGTACTCAAGGATCAGGTCCCAGGCGATCAGCCAGGCGATGAACTCGCCCAAGGTGGCGTAGGTGTAGGTATAGGCCGAACCCGACACAGGGATCATGGCCGCAAGCTCGGCGTAGCACATGGCGGCGAACACGCAGACCACGCCCGCAAGCACGAAGGACAGGACGATCGCGGGCCCGGCGTTCAGCGCCGCCTGCTGACCGGTCAGCACGAAGATGCCGCCGCCGATGACCCCGCCAATGCCCAGCATGGTCAGGGATGGCCAGCCAAGACCACGCTTCAGCGTATGGGCGCCGTCTTCCGAGGCCTGGGCCAAAAGCACAGAGATCGGCTTTTTCGTGAACAGTTCCATAGACTTCCCCCGTAGGCGCCCAGGGATGCGAGTCCCCTGGTCCTCAAGCTTAATCACCGCCGCCCCTTTCCCGCAACGCCCGCTTTGCATTCGCGTCGTCCGTCCCGATATATGCCTGATGCAAAGTCCCATTCAGGCCGTGATTGCGCCGGTAACGCCCCTTGAGCAGAATTGCACCATCGTCTGGTGCGCAAAGACCATGAAGGCCGCGATCATCGATCCCGGCGGCGAGGTGGACCGCCTGCTGGCCGGGCTGAAGGAGCTGGGCCTGACCCTGGAAAAGATCTGGGTCACCCACGGGCACATGGACCACGCCGGCGGCGTCGCGGCGATGAAGGAGGCCACCGGCGTTCCGATCGAGGGGCCCCATCCGGACGATCAGTTCTGGATCGACCGCATCGAGGAAAGCGGCGCCCGCTACGGCATTCCCGATGCGCGTCCCTTCACGCCGGACCGCTGGCTGTTTGACGGCGACGTGGTCACCGTCGGCGAGACTCAGTTCGAGGTTCTTCACTGTCCGGGCCACACGCCGGGGCACGTGGTCTTCTTCCATCGCGGCGCCGGTTTCGCCCAGGTCGGCGATGTGTTGTTCCAGGGCTCCATCGGCCGCACCGACTTTCCGCGCGGCGATCATGCCCAGCTGATCGCCTCGATCACCGGCAAATTGTGGCCGCTGGGCGATGGCGTGCAGTTCGTCCCAGGTCACGGCCCCATGTCGACCTTCGGCCAGGAGCGGCGCACCAATCCCTTCGTCGCCGACCGTGTGCTGGCCGCCGGCGGCGTCCTTGCGGGAAATTCGTCTGGCCCTGGCTAAGAACGGTAGGCGCCACAATGGTTTGCGCCTATGTTGCAATCTGGTAATTCTCAGGTCACCCCGCCCTGACACAAACCGGGGTTATGGACGCAGATATGGACAACGAAGGGCGCGGCGCCCGCATTCTCATGGTCGACGACGACCCGGGCATCCGGGACGTGGTTTCCGACTTTCTAAACCGTCATGGCTATGAGGTCGAAACGGCCGCTGATGCGCCCTCGATGGAAAAGGCCCTGGCCAACGGTCCGGTCGACCTGATCGTGCTGGACGTGATGTTGCCCGGCGAAGATGGCCTGGCCATCTGCCGCCGTCTGTCCAAGCCCGACGGCCCGGCCATCATCATGCTGTCGGCCATGGGCGAGGAAACCGACCGCATCGTCGGGCTGGAGCTCGGCGCCGACGACTACCTGCCCAAGCCCTGCAATCCGCGCGAGCTGCTGGCCCG
>CAZJBC010000279.1:3668-4085 GCA_964543805.1 uncultured Brevundimonas sp. | reverse complement strand
AAGCTGCCGGCGGCGGCTTCGCCCCGCCGGACCTGCGGACCATCACATGCCTGAGACCATTCCGCCGCCGGCCCTGGCGCCAATGACGCCAAAGCTCGTAACCACCTTCGTCGAGGGCTACAGCCTGGACGCTCTGCGGCGCGACGCCATCGCCGGGCTGACGGTGGCTATCGTCGCCCTGCCCTTGTCGATGGCGATCGCCGTGGCCTGCGGCGTCGGTCCCGAGCGCGGTCTGTTCACCGCCATCGTCGGCGGGTTCCTGGTCTCGGCCCTCGGCGGCAGCCGGTTCCAGATCGGCGGGCCGGCCGGCGCCTTCATCGTTCTTATCGCGAGCACGGTGGCCAGATTCGGTGTCGACGGCATGCTGCTGACCGTTTTCCTGTCGGGCGTGCTGCTGGCGATCGGCGGCTTTCTGAG
>CAZJBC010000279.1:0-3658 GCA_964543805.1 uncultured Brevundimonas sp. | reverse complement strand
GTCGCATTCCCCACGCGGTGACGGTCGGCTTTACCGCCGGGATCGCGGTGGTCATCCTGTCCAGCCAGCTGAAGGATCTGTTCGGCCTGCATCTGACCGGACCTGAACCGGGCCACATCATCCCCAAGCTGATCGCCCTGGCCGGCGCCTTTCGATCCTTCAGCGTGGCCTCGTTCGAACTGGCCATAGGGGTGGCCACCGCCATCTTCACCTTCCGCCGGTACCTGCCCGCCTGGCCAGGCATGCTGATCGCTGTTGCAGGCGCGGCCCTGATCGCCTTCGGCCTTCATCTGCCGGTCGAGACGATCGCCAGCCGGTTCGGCGGCATCCCGCGCATGCTGCCCTCGCCGCACCTGCCGGTCTTCACGATCAGCAAGATCATCCCGCTGATCCCGGCCGTCCTGTCCTTCACCCTTTTGGGCAGTATCGAAAGCCTGCTGTCGGCCGTGGTCGCCGATCGCATGACCGAGCGCAGGCACCGGCCGAACATGGAGCTCGTCGCCCAGGGGATCGCCAACATCGGCTCGGCATTGTTCGGCGGCCTGGCGGTGACCGGCACCATTGCGCGAACCGCCACCAACGTGCGGGCCGGCGCGAAAAGCCCGGTCTCGGGCATTCTGCACGCGGTCTTTCTGCTGGCGTTCATGATCATCGCCGCGCCCCTGGCCGGCTATATTCCGGTCTCGGCCCTGGCCGGCGTCCTGCTGGTGGTGTCCTGGAACATGGTCGAGAAGCGCGAGTTTGCACAAATGTTCCGTCACTGGCGCGAAGGCCTGGTGCTGATGGCGACCTTTGGCGTCACCGTGGTCGAAGACCTGACCATGGGCATCCTGGCCGGCTGCGGCCTGGCCCTGGCCTTCTGGGCCTTTGACCGGCTTCGCAAACGGGCCGAACCGGCCTAGGCTGGCCGCCCGCGGCGCTGCGGCCGCCCTGGGTTTCAGCGAGGGCTAGGATCCTACCTGCGCTTCGGCGTGTAGGGCCGCTGCTTGCGCCAGTCTTCGGCAAAGGTCTTCAAGGTCTCGTCCGGCGCATCCGGCAAGGTGACGATCAGCCGCGCGAGCAGATCGCCGCGCTTGCCGCCCTTGGGCATGCCACGTCCCTTCAGGCGCAA
Organism: uncultured Brevundimonas sp.; assembly: GCA_964543805.1. Classification (GTDB taxonomy): domain Bacteria; phylum Pseudomonadota; class Alphaproteobacteria; order Caulobacterales; family Caulobacteraceae; genus UBA5005. The sequence goes on along the minus strand of CAZJBC010000279.1, from coordinate 2,547 downwards.
AATCTGACCGGAATTGGCGCCCGGTGGCACGGTCAGCGAGACATTGCCCTCCGGCGTCGGCGCCGTGACCTTGCCGCCCAGCACCGCATCCGGAACCGAGATCGGCACGTCCATCACCAGATTCTCGCCCTCGATACGGTAGAGCGGATGGGGGCGGACGGCGATGTCGATGAGCGCATCGCCCGGACCGCCGGGGCCGCCCATGCCCTGGCCTTTCAGCCGCAGCGTCTGGCCGTCGCTGGCGCCCTTGGGAATGGCGACCTCGATGGTGCGCCCATCCGAAAAGGCCAGCCGCTTCTTGGCGCCGGTAATGGCTTCTTCCAGGCTGATGTCGACCTTGCCGCGCACGTCCGCGCCCTTGGGCGGAGGACCCTGGCGAAAGCCGCCGCCGCGCCCGCCCCGGCCGCCGAACATCTCGCCCAGGATATCGTCGATATCGACGCCCTCGAAATTGGCGCTGCGAGCGCCGCCGAATCCGGGCCGAGGCCCGCCGCCGGCGCCAAAGGGCCCCGCGCCCGGTCCCTGGCCGCCGCCAAAGCCGCGCATGGTCTCACGCCCATCGGCGTCGATCTGGCCGGCGTCGAATTTCTTGCGCTTTTCGGGATCGCCAACGATGTCGAAGGCGCCAGACACCCGCTTGAACCGCTCCTCGGCCGCCGCGTTCCCGGGGTTGGCGTCGGGGTGATATTGTTTGGCCAGCTTGCGGAACGCCTTGCGCAGTTCGTCCGCGCTTGCGGTTTTGGAGACGCCAAGTTCGGAATAGGGATCGTTGGCCAAGTTCGGGAATGCCTCAGAGCAAGTCGGAATTGGGACTCAGTTAGGCTTATCGCCCACTGGCGCAAGTCCGGCTAGTCGACGCCCCGTTCAGCAATCAGATCGGGCGCCTCAAAATCCAGCGCGTCCTCGGGCGAAGCCAGCGAAGTTTCCGACACCGTCTGGCCGCGGATCGACACGCCGGCCCGATGCACGCTTTCCGGATCGCCCGAGACCAGAGGGTGCCAGTCGGCCAGGCCCCGGCCCTCGTGCAGCCGCCTGTAGGCGCAGGATTTCGGCATCCACTCCAGGGCCTCGATATTGCCGGGGCGAAGCTGGATGCAGTCGGGCACGTGCTGCTTGCGGTTCTCATAGTTGGTGCAGCGGCAGGCCAGGGGATCGAACAGCTGGCAATGCACACGCGTGGGGATCACCTCACCCGTATCCTCGTCCTCGAACCGCACCAGACAGCACAGCCCGCAGCCGTCGCACAGCGACTCCCACTCGGCGGGGGTCATTTCCCGCAAAGTCTTGGTCTGCCAGAAAGGTTTTTCGGGCGGCATGTTCCTTGCTCCTAGACCCTTTCGGGCGCTGAAAGCTATCCAATCAGGACATGACCAGGGACATTACCGATTCTCGCACGCCGCCCCGGTCCTTTGGCTCCCGGACCGCAGGCTCGCCGCGACCGTCCCGGCCGCCCGCCAGGCCGCCGACCGCAGGGCAGGCAAAATCGCCGCGCCGCCGCGGCAAAAGGCTGAACGCGATCATCGCCTTTCTGGTTGTCGCCATCGTCATGGGCGCCGGGGGGGCGACCGTCTGGCTGTTTCACGACATGCCTGCCATTCCTGATCAGAAGCATCTGTGGGCCCTGGCCCGCGAGCCGGGGATCACCTTCGAGGACGTCAACGGCAATGTCCTGGCCACGCGGGGCGCCCGCAACGGTCGCAAGGTCACGCTGAACGAGCTGCCCGCCTATGTGCCGCGCGCCTTTCTGGCCGCCGAGGACCGCCGGTTCTATCAGCACGGACCGGTCGAATTCCGCTCGATCGCGCGCGCCATGTTCCGCAATGCGCGCAGCGACGGGCCCGATCAGGGCGCCTCGACCCTGACCCAGCAGATCGCCAAGACCTTGTTCCTCAGCCCCGAGCGGACTCTGAAGCGGAAACTGCAGGAGGCCTATATCGCCTGGCGCCTGGAAGGGCGGATGGGCAAGGACGAGATCCTGGAGCTCTATCTGAACCGCGTGTTTTTCGGCGAGCGTTCCTACGGTCTGGACGCCGCCAGCCAGCAGTACTTCGGCCATTCCGCCCGCACCCTGAGCATCGGCGAGGCCGCCCTCTTGGCCTCGCTGCCCAAGGCGCCGTCCAAGCTGTCCCCGGCTCGCAACATGCCCCAGGCGCTGGAGCGCTCCCACATGGTGCTGGGCGCCATGCGCGAGGAAGGCTGGATCACGCCGGCCCAGGAAGCCGCCGCCCTGGCCAATCCGCCCGCCCTGTCGCCGCCGCCGTCCGGCGATCGCGATTTTGGCTATGTGCTCGATCTGGCGGCGGCCGAGGCCACCGCTGTAGCCGGCGAGAACGCTCCCGATTTGGTGGTGCGCCTGACCATTGACCCCGAGCTTCAGATCAAGGCTCAGGCCATTGTCACGGACGCCATCGCCCGCGAAGGGCACGGGGTGAACGCCACCCAGGCGGCCCTGATCGCTATGACACCGGAGGGAGCCATCCGCGCCGTAGTTGGCGGAGTCGACCACGAAGACAGCCCGTTCAACCGCGCCACCCAGGCCCGGCGCCA
>CAZJBC010000278.1:0-4095 GCA_964543805.1 uncultured Brevundimonas sp. | reverse complement strand
ACCCTGGCCATCGACGATGTAAAGATCGAGCTGGGCTACGGCCTGCTGCCGCTGATCAACGATCTGGAAGGCCGCCGGCTGACCGACCAGATCCGCGCCCTGCGCCGCACTCTGGCCACGGACTTCGGCTTTGTCATGCCGCCGGTGCGCATCCTCGACAACATGCGCCTGCCGACTCAGGGCTATTCCCTGCGCATCAAGGAAATGGACGCGGGCGCCGGCGAAGTTCGTCTGGGCTCGCTGATGGCCATGGACCCGCGCGGGGCGCAGGTGGACTTGCCCGGCGAGCATGTGCGCGAGCCGGCCTTTGGCCTGCCCGCCACCTGGATCGACGAGAACCTGAAGGAAGAGGCGACGTTCCGCGGCTACACCATTGTCGATCCCGCCACGGTGCTGACCACCCACCTGACCGAGGTGCTGAAGGACAACATGGCCGAACTGCTCTCCTACGCCGAGATGCAGAAGCTGCTGAAGGACCTGCCGGCCGAACAGAAGAAGCTGTCCGAGGACCTGATCCCCAGCGTCGTCAGCGCCACCACTGTCCATCGCGTGCTGCAGGCTTTGCTGCGCGAGCGCGTCTCGATCCGCGATCTGCCGACCATCCTGGAAGGCCTGGGCGAATCGGCTCCTCACACCTCCAACATCGTCAATCTGGTCGAAGCGGTGCGCGCGCGCATGGCCCGCCAGCTCAGCTGGCAGAACCGCGCCGACGATGGCGCCCTGCCGATCGTCACCCTGTCGCCGGAATGGGAGCAGGCCTTCAGCGAAGCGCTGATCGGCCCGCCCGGCGAAGAGCGTCAGCTGGCGCTGGCCCCGTCAAAACTGCAGGCCTTCATCAAAGCGGTGCGCGAAGCCTTCGAACGCGCCGCCCATTCCGGCGAGACGCCGGTGCTGCTGACCAGCCCGCAGATCCGCCCCTATGTACGCTCGATCATCGAGCGCTTCCGCGCCCAGACGGTGGTCATGTCGCAGAACGAGGTCCACGTGCGCGCCAAGCTGCGGACGGTGGATTCGGTCTGAACCGCCCTCAGGGCAGCTGCAGCAAGACCGGCAGCATGTCGTTCTGCTGCAGCCAGGCGAAGCCCAGGGCGATCGGCACGGCGGCCAGGAACATCAGCCCGTCGAAGAAGGTGCGCACCACCAGCCGCGGCTGAACTTCCAGTACATCGACGCCGCGCCATTTGCCCGGGTTGGGCAGGAACCGGGGCGTGGTGGTCAGGTAGTGTTTGTAGGGCTCGCCGAGCGCCCCGATCAGGTGCTGTTCTTCCTTGCCGACCAGGCGGCGGAACACGATCCAGACCAGGATGGTGCAGAACAGGGCGACCGACAGGCTGCCGGTCTGGGCCCCGAACCCGAAAGTTCCGACGAACGAGAAGAAATAAAGCGGGTTGCGGGAGATGGAATAGGGGCCGGTATCGACCAGCTGCCTTGCCTTGCGCCCGCCGATATAGAGCGTGCACCAGCAGCGCCCGAGAATGCAGATGCAGATCGCCAGCCGCCCGGCATAGACCACCGCGGTCTGCGACCAGCCGCCCGGACTGGCGACCAGGGCGAACACCGCGACGAACAGGATCGCCACGACCGCCAGCACGCCGCGTCGGCGAACCTGCACGTCGTGCAGTACGTTTGGCCCGCGCGGCTTGGGCATGAAGGGGTCCCTCGATTCGAAGAGCCTTCGTATCCACAGCGCCCGCCCGAAGCAATGCGGGGCGCGTCCGAGGCGCCATCACGCCCTTGTTGCGCGTAGCCAGCGTTTGCACGATGCGGTCTCGCCACACCTTGGCCGATCCCGCTGCTGGACCGTTGCGGGAATGCTCAGGCCCTGTTAGCCATTCAGACCTTAAGGGGAGGGGCCGATACAGCCCCGGTCAGGACAGTCGACCCATGCGGCCAGATGGCAGGAACTCGGGCTCTTCGGCAGGAACATCGCTCGGAGACTTTTTGAATTTCGACCGGATCATCGCCGGCGACGTTTTGCGCATCGTTTACTGGGCGGGCCTGGGCATCATCATTATCTTCGCCCTCGGCGCCGTCGGCGGCAGTCTCGGCCTGGCCATTCACGACTTTCCGATGGGTATTCTCGGAGCCCTTCCGGCCCTGGTCGTCGGCCTGCTGATCGCAGCGGCGCTGGCCCTGATCTGGCGCGCCTTCTGCGAATTCTTCGCCGCCATCCTGCGCATCAGCGATGATCTGCACGCCTTGCGCCTGGCCAAGGAAGCCGAGCTTCGCAACCAGCGCTAGGGCGCGAAGGTCCGCGCCAGGGCTTCAAACGCAGGCTTTGGCGCGCCCCCATCGTCAAACATTGACGGGCGGTCGGCCGGGCCGGTCCCGGCCGGTCCCCGCAGCCAGGAGTCCTTGTCGCGCAGGCCCCACAGGGTGAAGGCGTGCCTTTGCCGCGCCGGCAGGGCCATGAAGGCGCTCGCGACCTCGGCCGCCTTGTCGGCCTGCAACCTCAGCCGCTCGTCCGGCGAGCGCAGGTCGAGCTTTTTCATATGGGTGGAGATGTCCAGCTCCGACAGATGGATCGGCAGGCCGACCCCGGCCAGGTCCTTCAGCGCCGCAGCCATTGCGCCGGCGGGCAGGTCGATGTCGATGTGGCTCTGACAGCCCAGTCCGCCGAGCTTGCACCCCTCGCGCAGCAACCGCTCGACCAGGCGCAGAAACTGGGCCCGCTTGGCCGGGACGCTCTCCAGCCCGTAGTCGTTGAGGAACAGGACCGCGCCGGGGTCCGCCGCCGCCGCCTGTTCGAACGCCCGGACAATGTAGCCGGTCTCGCCCAGAGTGCGGCTCCACAGACTGTCGCGAAGGGCCGAGCCGTCGTCTCTGACCGGTTCATTGACCACGTCCCAGCTGCGGGTGAAGCCGCGATAGCGCCCCACGACCTGGGCGATATAGCCGTCATAGGTCCGGCCGAACGCGGCCTTGTCATTCCTTGCGGCCTGAAACGCCGCGCCGTCCTGGGCGTACCAGACCAGGGCATGGCCGTGCAGGCGCATGCCGTGGGCGCGGGCGAAGGCGGCGATGGCGTCGGGGGCTTCGAACTTCAGCGCGCCGTCGGGCTGCAGGATGTATTCCATCTTCATCTCCCACTCCGGCGTCAGCTCGGAGATGTTCTGATCGAGGATGGCGACGAAGGCCGGGTCGTTCAGCTCGCCGGTCATCACCGAAGCGCCGACGGGAAAGGGCGCGGATTTCAGGGACCGGGGCGGCAGGCTAGCCGGCTGGCCTTGCGAGGACTTGCCGCAGGCTGCCAGAGCCAGGGTCGAGGCCAGGACCGTACGGCGCAGCAGCCCGGCCGGGCGCTGGGTCACTTCATCGCCCTTCGCAGGCCCAGTTCGTCCAGTTCGGCGGTTTCGCGGCGGGCCTCTTCCCTGGCCTGGGCGGCCTTGGCGGCGGTGACCACGTGCTCGTATTTCTTCAGGGTCTCGAAGGCCTCGGCCAGGGCGTCGCGGGCGCCGGCTTCTTCGGATTCTATTTGGGCCAGACGCAATTCCATGGCCGTGCGGCGATGACGCACGCCTTCCTCAAAGCCTGTCAGATAGAGACCCGCTTCCTGATAGCGCGCCGCGTTCTGGCGTTCAGCGATCAGTTCGGCCTCCAGGGCGGCAATTTGCATTTCGATGGCCATGCGCCGGTCGGCGATCTCAGCCACCCGCTTTTGCACCGTCTCGACCTCGTGGTTCGAGATGCGGATCAGGGAATTCGCCCACTTCATGCCGGAGCGCTCACGATCTGATCAAGCCTGGCGAATGCGTCGTCCAGGCTGCTGAAGTCGTCTTTGTCCTGGCTCAGGAACGCCTCCAGGTCCGGGTTCAGGCGAATGGCCCGGTCGACCTCCGGATCGGCCCCCAGCCGATAGGCGCCGATGCGGATCAGCTCTTCCATGTTGGCGTAGGCGGCCAGCGACTTGCGCGCCTTGGCGGCGATTTCGCGCTCAAATGGTTTCTGGCACCCGGGCATGGTACGCGAGATTGACTTCAAAACATTGATAGCCGGGAAACGCCCGCGCTCGGCGATGGCCCGCTCCATGACGATGTGCCAGTCCAGAATGCCGCGCACGGCGTCGGCAATAGGCTCGTTGTGATCGTCGCCGTC
>CAZJBC010000277.1:0-4099 GCA_964543805.1 uncultured Brevundimonas sp. | reverse complement strand
CGCCTTTGTTTGCGGTCCTTGAGATCGGCGGCGTGGCCCTGGGCCAAATCGGCAACCTGACCAATTTTCTGATGCTGCGCGAGCAGCTGGTGCAGGAAGGCGCGATCTTCCAGTCCACGTCTGACTCCGAGGTCATCCTTCACCTGATCGCCCGCTCGCGGAAAACCCGGTTCATGGACCGGTTCATCGACGCCCTGAAGAAGATCGAGGGCGGCTACGCCCTGGTCGCGCTGACCAACAAGAAGCTGATCGGCGCACGCGATCCCCTCGGCATCCGCCCGCTGGTCGTCGGCGATCTGAACGGCAAGCCGGTGCTGGCGTCCGAGACCTGCGCGCTCGACATGATTGGCGCGCGTTTCGTGCGCGATGTCGCCCACGGCGAGGTGGTGGTGTTCGACGCCGAGGGCGAGGAATCCCTGCGCCCCTTCCCGGCCGCCCGGGCGCGGCCCTGCGTGTTCGAGTACGTCTATTTCGCCCGTCCCGACAGCGTGGTGAACGGCCACTCGATCTACGACGTGCGCAAACGCATGGGCCAAAGGCTGGCCCAGGAATGCGCGCCAATCGCCGATGTCATCGTGCCCGTGCCCGATTCCGGCATTCCCGCGGCTCTGGGCTTTTCGCAGGAAAGCGGCATCCCGTTCGAAGTCGGCATCATCCGCAATCACTACATCGGCCGCACCTTCATCCAGCCGACGCAAGGCGTGCGCGAGCTGGGCGTGCGCATGAAACACAGCCCGAACCGCGCCGCCATCGAGGGCAAGCGCGTGGTGCTGATCGATGATTCCATCGTGCGCGGCACCACCAGCCGCAAGATCGTGCGCATGGTGCGCGAAGCCGGCGCCGCCGAGGTGCATCTGCGGTCGGCCTCGCCCGAGATCAAGTGGCCCGATTTCTACGGCATCGACATGCCCGACCGCGAACACCTGCTGGCGGCGACCAAGAGCATGGAAGAAATGACCAGGTTCCTCGAAGTCGACAGCCTGGGCTTTTTGTCTGTCGACGGCCTCTACTGGGCCATGGGTGAGAACGCGCGCGATCCGCAGGCGCCTACCTTCACCGACCACTATTTCACCGGCGACTACCCCACCCGCCTCCTCGACCGCGAAATCGCCGAGGGGCGCAACGAGACAGTGGACCGGCAACTGTCGCTGCTGGTCAGTGGGTAGGCTTTCCATCTGCCCTTCTCTCGCAAGGGGAGAAGGGAAGGATGCGTGCTTCAAGATTTCCAGTAGCCGTGACTTCGTGCCAGGACGGCTTTCATGACCAACCTCCGTCGTTTCCTGCCCGACCCCTACATCATCGCCATCCTGGCTTCGTTGGTGCTGGCGATCGTCCTGCCGGTGCAGGGCGGCTTTGTAAGACCGTTCAAGTCGGCCACGACCTATGCCGTGGCCCTGCTGTTCTTCCTCTACGGGGCAAGGCTGCCGCGCGAGGTGGTGATCGCCGGCCTGGTGCGCTGGCGGCTGCACCTGATCGCCCTGTCGGTCACCTTTGTGCTGTTCCCTCTGTTGAGTTTTCTGTGGCCGCTGCTTCCGGCCTGGCTGCTCGCTCCTTCGCTGGTCGGCGGCATGACCTATCTGTGCTGCCTGCCCTCGACCATCCAGTCCTCCGTCGCCCTGGTCGCCAGCGCCCGGGGCAACGTGGCGGCCGCGGTCTGTTCGGCTTCGGCCTCCAACATGCTGGGCGTGGTGCTGAGCCCCGTTCTGATCGGCCTGTTGATGCATACCCAGGGCGGCATTTCCGCCGATGCGGTGAAGGGGATTTTCCTCGAGCTGCTGGCCCCCTTTGTCGTCGGCCAGATCGTGCACCGCTGGATCGGTCCCGCCCTGATCCGGGTGAAGGACAAGCTCATCTACTACGACCGCTTCACCATCATGATGATCGTCTACGGCGCCTTCAGCGCAGCGATTGTCGGCGGCGTCTGGCGGCAGATCAGCCTGGCCCAGTTCGTCGCGCTGGTCGCTCTGTGCGCCATTCTGCTGGCCTTCATCATGACGGTCTGCGTCCGCGCCGCCCGCGCCGCCGGTTTTTCAACCGAGGACGAGATCGTCGTCGCCTTCTGCGGCACGCAAAAGGGCCTGGCTGCCGGCGTGCCTATGGCGAGCCTGATTTTCGCGCCCGCCCAGGTCGGGCTGATCCTGCTGCCGATCCTGGTCTACCACCCGCTGCAGCTGATGACCTGCGCGGTAATGGCGGGACGGTATGCCCGAAGGAGACAGGATATCGTGTCCCAAGGGACATGAAATCCTGTCCCCTGCCTTCGCCGGTTTGCAAGACCGGCCGCGCCCGCTAGAAGCCCGCCCATGACGAACACCCTTCCCCTCGCCGGCCAGGTCGCCCTGGTCACGGGCGCCTCGCGCGGCATTGGCCATTCGACCGCCCTGGCGCTTGCCAAGGCCGGCGCCCACATCATCGCCGTCGCCCGCACGCAAGGTGCGCTGGAAGAGCTGGATGATGAGATCCTGGCCGCCACCGGAGAGCGCGCCACCCTCGTTCCGCTGGACCTGGCTGAGCCAGACGGCCTGGATGCGCTGGGCGGCGCCCTGCATCAGCGTTTTGGACGGATCGACCTGCTCGTCCACGCGGCGGCGATCCTGGGACCTCTGACCCCCGTCTCGCACCTGGAACTGAAGCAGTGGGACAAGGTCGTGGCCATCAATCTGACCGCCGTCTATCGCCTGATCCGCTCCTTCGAGCCCCTGCTGGTCGCCGCGCCGAAGGGCCGGGCGATCTTTGTCACCACCGGCGTCGTCGCTCGGCCGCGGGCCTTCTGGGGCGCCTATGCGGCGACCAAGGCGGCAATGGAAACTCTGGTCCGCTGCTGGGCCGACGAGATGGAGCACACCGCCGTGCGCGCCGCGATTGTCGATCCGGGCAAGATGCGCACCCGCATGCGCGCCCAGGCCTTCCCCGGCGAAGACCCGCTGAGCCTGCCTCACCCCGATGAGATCGGCCCGCTGATGGTGGAACTGGCCCAGGCCGAGCTGGGTCAGCCGAAGGAGACCGTGGTGTTTTCCAGCTGGAAAGCCGGCCAGAAGGCCTGACCTAGCGTTTGCGCATCGGCCCGCGCGGCGCGGGGCGGCCGGTGCGGATGGCCCGGGCTGCAGCCGCCTTCTTCAGACCCACGCCCTTGGACGTGCCTTTCGGGCCCGCCTTCTTCTTGACGACGGCGCGTTTGATCGAGGCCTTTGAGGGCCCCTCTTTCGCCGCCGCCTGTTTGGCGATGGATTTGGCCAGGCCCGACTTGCGTTTCGGCTGATAGGGCGCGCCGGGCTTGGGCGGGGCGTTTCCGCTCTTGGCTTCGCCCTCGGCGTAGGGATTCTTGCCGGACTTGATGGTGATGCGCAGCGGCACGCCCGGAAGATCAAAAGACTCCCGCAAGCTATTGACAAGATAGCGCCTGTATTGCTCGGGCATCTGGTCGGCTCTGGATGAAAACAGCACGAAAGTCGGCGGCCTGGCCTTGGTCTGGGCCATGTATTTCGGCTTGATCCGGCACCCGCCGACGGCCGGGGGCGGATGGCGCTCCATGGCCAGCTGCAGCCAGTCGTTAAGCTCGCGCGTCTTGATCTTGGACGACCAGTCGCGGTGCACCTTGAACACCGCCGGCATCAGCCGATCGACGCCGCGACCTGTCTCGCCCGACAGCGGCACCACCGGCGCGCCGCGCACCTGGGGCAGCATACGCTCGGCGTGTTCGATGAACTCCCGCAAGGTCGCCGCCTGGTCCTCGACCAGGTCCCACTTGGCCAGAACGAACACAAGCCCGCGCCCCTCACGCTCGATCAGGTCGGCGATCTGCAGGTCCTGGGTTTCGAACGGGTGGGTCGCGTCCATGACCAGCACCACCACCTCGGCGAAGGTGATCGCCCGGATGGTGTCGTGGGTGGACAGTTTCTCCAGCTTTTCGTTGACCCGCGCCTTGCGCCGCAGGCCCGCGGTGTCGACCAGGCGAACGTTGCGCCCCTCATAGGCCCAGTCGACGGGAATGGCGTCGCGGGTAATGCCGGCCTCCGGTCCGGTCAGCAGCCGGTCCTCGCCGATCAGCCGGTTGACCAGGGTCGACTTGCCCGCGTTCGGCCGTCCGACGACGGCGATG
>CAZJBC010000276.1:0-4126 GCA_964543805.1 uncultured Brevundimonas sp. | reverse complement strand
GTTCGTCAACGCCGGCATGGTGCCGTTCAAGAACATCTTCACCGGCGCCGAGACCCCGCCGGGACCCCGCGCGACCTCGTCCCAGAAATGCGTTCGCGCCGGCGGCAAGCACAACGACCTGGACAATGTCGGCTATACCGCCCGCCATCACACCTTCTTCGAAATGCTCGGCAATTTCTCGTTCGGCGACTATTTCAAGGAGCGGGCGATCGAGCTCGCCTGGCGGCTGCTGACCAAGGAGCTGGAAATTGACGCCAGCCGCCTGCTGGTCACGGTCTACGCCTCGGACGATGAAGCCGCGGCGCTGTGGAAGAAGATCGCCGGCCTGTCCGACGACAAGATCATCCGAATCGGCACCTCGGACAATTTCTGGTCCATGGGCGATACCGGCCCCTGCGGCCCCTGTTCCGAGATTTTCTACGACCACGGAAGCCACATCGCCGGCGGGCCTCCCGGCAGTCCGGACGAGGACGGCGACCGGTTCGTCGAAATCTGGAACCTGGTGTTCATGCAGTTCGACCAGCAGGCGGGCGGCGAGCGCATCAGCCTGCCCAAGCCATCCATCGACACCGGCTCGGGTCTGGAGCGTCTGGCCGCGGTCTTGCAGGGCGTGCACGACAACTACGACATCGACCTGTTCCGCACCCTGATCGGCGCCAGCGAGTCCCTGACCGGGGTGAAGGCCGTGGGCGCCCAGGCCCCCAGCCACCGGGTCATCGCCGACCACCTGCGCGCCTCGTCCTTCCTGATCGCCGATGGCGTCGGCCCCTCGAACGAAGGCCGCGGCTATGTGCTGCGGCGGATCATGCGCCGGGCCATGCGTCATGCCCACCTGCTGGGCGCGGCCGAGCCCCTGATGCACCGCCTCGCGCCCGTGCTCATCCAGGAGATGGGCGGCGCCTATCCCGAACTGGTCCGCGCCGCCCCGGTGATCGTCGAGACCCTGCGCCAGGAAGAAGAGCGGTTCCGCACCACCCTTGGCCGCGGCATGATCCTGCTGGACGAGGCGACCAAGGACCTGTCGGCGGGTGGCGTGCTGGCCGGCGAGACGGCCTTCAAGCTTTACGACACCTATGGCTTCCCGCTCGACCTGACCCAGGACGCCGTGCGCGCCAAGGGGCTGTCTGTGGATGTCGACGGCTTCGATGCGGCCATGAACCGCCAGAAGGCCATGGGCAAGGAGAACTGGACAGGCTCGGGCCAGTCCGGCCAGGCCGCCGTATGGCTGGCACTGCGCGAGCGGCTGGGCGGTACGGAATTTACCGGTTACGACCGCACCGAGGACAGGGGCGAGGTGCGCGCCATTGTTGTCGACGGCGCCGAGATCCCGGCTGCGAACGCCGGCCAGACCGTGCAGATCCTGCTCGACCGCACGCCCTTCTACGGCGAAGGCGGCGGCCAGGCGGGCGACACTGGCATCTTCACCTGGCCGGGCGGCGGCGAGGGCCGCGTACTGGACACCCAGAAGATGGCCGGCGACCTGCACGTTCACATCGTCGAACTGCATCACGCCCTGCGCGTCGGCGATACCGTCACTGCCAGCGTCGACGCGGCCAAGCGCGCGTCGACCCGCGCCAACCACTCGGCCGCCCACCTGGCGCACAAGGCGCTGCACAATGTGCTGGGCCCGCACGTCTCGCAAAAGGGCCAGCTGGTCGACGCCGAGCGCATGCGCTTCGACTTCAGCCACGGCGGGCCGATGAGCGCCGACGAGCTGCAGCGCATCGAGGACGAGGTCAATGCCGTCATCCTGCAGAACGTGATGTCCAACACCGCCGAGATGGCGCCGGACGAGGCGATCGCCGCGGGGGCCTTGGCCCTGTTCGGCGAAAAATACGGCGACAAGGTTCGCGTGCTGACCCTGGGCGAGTCGCTGGAAGGCGAGGGCGCCTATTCGGTTGAACTGTGCGGCGGCACCCACGTTGAACGCACCGGCGATATTGGCCTGTTCCGCATTGTCTCCGAAGGCGGCGTGGCGGCGGGCGTGCGGCGTATCGAGGCCTTGACCGGCGATGCTGCGCGCAAGTTCCTGGTCGATCAGGCCGGCGTCGCCAAGGGCCTGGCGGAACAGTTCAAGGTTCCGGTGTCAGAAGTGCCGGCGCGCGTCGAAGCGATCATCGCCGACCGCAAGCGGCTGGAAAAAGAACTGGCTGAGGCGAAAAAGCAGCTGGCTCTGGGCGGCGGCTCAGGCGGCGGTGGATCTGCCACGCCGGAGGAAATCGGCGGAATCAAGCTGATTGCTCGCCTGCTCGACGGCGTCGGCGGCAAGGACCTGCGCGGTGTGGTCGAAGGCTTCCGCAAGGACATTGGCTCAGGCATCGTCGCCCTGGTCGGGACCTCCGACGGCAAGGCGGCGGTGGCGGTGGCGGTGACGCCCGACCTGACCGATCGCTTCAACGCCGCGGACCTGGCCAAGGCCGCGGTGATCGCCATGGGCGGCCAGGGCGCGGGTGGAAAACCGGACTTCGCGCAAGGCGGCGCGCCGGATGACAGCAAGGCGGCCGAAGGCCTGGCGGCGGTGAAGGCGGCTCTGGGCGGCTAGGGCATTCTAGCCTGCGCTCACATCCAATCTTCCGCTCGTCCCCGCGAAAGCGAGGATCCAGCACTGTCCAGTTCGCACGATATAAAAGAACTGCATCCCCACTTTCGCGGGGATGAGCGGAATATTTGTTAAACCCGAACGTTTTCGCGGCGCGCGCTCAGTCCTTCAACCGTCGTTCATGGTGGATGCGGTTGTTGGATTTCTCCAGCGCCTTGCGCATGGTCGGCCCGCGAGGCGGGATGATGTCGTCGATGCGCCAGTGGCCCTGTTCGAAGACCAGGTTGATGGTCAGCTCCTCGCGGCGGCCAAAGTTTTCGATCTGCACATGGGCGATGGCGGTGGTGGTTTTCCAGCGGGCGACCTTGACCACGGCGTGGAAATTTTCAGTGTCCTGACAATCGCAAAGGGGGTTGGCTTCCAACGCCCCCAGAAACCCTTCGTTCAGGCGTGCGTCCTCATCGAGCAGCCTTCGAAGAGATAAATCATAGATCGCCGGTTCGCCCAGCGGCGGAATCTGTTCCACCGTCTGATAGACCTGTTCCAGAAACGCCTGGGCGCCGGCAGGGCCCGTCGTCGACTCGTCGGCCGCGCGGCTGGCCGTCGCCGCGGTTAGCAGGAGCGCGCTTAACAGGAGTGAGCGGGCGATCATGCCGCCCTGCCTAGCAGGAGTCGCCGCCGGCCCTATAGCTTGGCCGTGCAGGCGGCCAGCAGCTTGTTCGGCTTGGCGTTCGAGACCTGGAGCATCTTGATCAGGCTTTCGCCGTCGCTGTCGACGTCGTGCACCCGCCAGTGGCCATTCTCGAAAACCAGATCCAGAGTGATCGTCTGGCTGAACTTGGGTCCGTCGGTCAGCTGCACCTTGACGGCGGCGGTCGAGGCGTCGGCGCTGGCGACAACGGCCTTGGCCTTCATGCCGCCGGGGTCCTGGCAGTCGCACAGCGGGTCGCCATCCAGCGCGCCGACCTCTCCATCCGACAGGCACTGGTCCAGGGCCATCAGCTTCAGCATGGCCGCGTCATAGACCTTGGAGCGGCTGGGCCCGTAGCTGTCGGGCGCGGGGCTGAATTCGGCCTTGTAGAGGTCGTCCACAAAGGCCTGGGCCCCTGCCGCCGTGGGCGTGGTCTCGTCGGTGACCGTGGGCGCGGCCGGCGCCATGGCCGCGGCGACCGGGGCGGAGGGCGCCGCATCCTTTGGGGCGGGCCCCGCCGCGGGCCTGCAGCCGCACAGGAAGGATAGGGCGCACGCCAAGGACAGCGCTAAAGGTCTGGACATCCCACCGATCCCCCTTTCTCCGCTCGTCCCCGCGAAAGCGGGGATCCAGACATTTCAAGGACGCACCCAGCTGGAAAGAACTGGGTCCCCGCTTTCGCGGGGATGGGCGGAATCTATTAAATTCGCGCCTACGCCGCCATCGCCTTGGTGAGGTTTTCCGAGATCTTGTCCAGGAAGCCTTCGGTGGTCAGCCAGGCCTGCTTGTCGCCGACCAGCAACGCCAGGTCCTTGGTCATGAAGCCCGCCTCGACGGTGTCGACGCAGACCTTTTCCAGGGTGTGGGCGAACTTGTCGAGTTCGGGGTTGCCGTCC
>CAZJBC010000275.1:0-4129 GCA_964543805.1 uncultured Brevundimonas sp. | reverse complement strand
TTACCGGCGGCCTAGTTCAATGGCCGCGATCGGGCGAAAGTGAGGCGACGGCTTGTTTGGGATTCGATTGCCGCAACGCCGGCCCGCGGTTCTGGCCGGTCAGGCCTTGTTTGAAGGCGCCGTCAAACAGGCGAGGCAGCCGGAATTCTATCGCGAGATGGGCGCGCCGGACACCCTGCTGGGCCGCTTCGAGCTCTATACGCTACACGTGGTGATTCTGGCGCGCAGGCTGGCCGGGCAAGGCCCGCACGCCCGGGAGACGGCCCAGTCGATGTTTGATGCTTATCTGTTGAACCTGGACATCGCCCTGCGAGAAATGGGGGTCGGCGATCTTTCCGTGGGCAAGAAAATGAAAAAGCTGGGCCGCGCCTTTTATGGACGGGTAAAATCCTGGGATGAAGCCGCGGGCGAGGCTTCTGCGGAAGAGGCGTTGATCCTGCGAACGGTCTATGAGGACGAACCCCTGGCTGATCCCGCTCCCCTGGCGGATTATGTGCGGCGGGCCACTGCGGCCCTGGCCGGCCAGGATACCGCGGCCCTGTTGCAGGGACGGGCGCAATGGCCGCAGGTGCAGGCATGATCAAATCCTGGCGCGCCATCATCCGCATGGATGAAATCACTCCAGGGGGCCGCACGCGCGACCTGGCGCCCGACGCCGAGATCACGCAGGGCGTCGCCCGACAGCTGGACCTGCTCGAGCTTTCGGGACTTACGGCCCACATTGAAATTACGCCGTGGTTCGACGGCGCTCAGCTGGACGCCGACTGGAGCGCCCACATTGTCCAGGCCTGCGTGGTGACGCTGGAACCCCTGCCATCGGACCTTTCCGGCCATTTTCGGGTGCGCGTCGTTCCGCCCGGCAGCGTTCATGCGCCCGATGAGGCCTCGACCGCCGAGGTTGATCCGGAGGCCGATGATCCGCCGGATATCTGCGAGGATGGCGAGATCGACCTGGCCGCCTATGTTGTCGAGCACCTGGCGCTGGAAATCGATCCCTATCCGCGCAAGCCGGGGGCTGAATTCGAGCCGCCGAAACCCGACCCGGAGTCATCGCCCTTCGCGGTGCTGCGGACCCTGAAACCAAGGGAATGAAACGCTTCGTGCGGCCAAGCGCCGCCTGTCCAATATCGGTGTGCGGCTTGCATCGGCGGTTTTGCGCTGTATCGTCCGGCGCTTCCGCAAGGCAGGGCCCCTAGTGTCCACACCAATCGTCATCGCCGTCGACGCCATGGGCGGGGACCACGGACCGTCCGCCATCGTGCCAGGCGTGGCCCGCGCGGCCCAGCGTCTGGAAGGCGGCAATGTGCGCTTCCTGCTGTGCGGCGACGCCGAGCGCATATCAACCCAGCTTGCCCGCTCGAAAAAGTTGTCCGCCCTTTGTGAAATCCGCCATTCGGATCTGGTCATCGCCAGCGATGAAAAGCCGGCCCAGGCCATGCGCCGCGGCAAGGGCTCGTCCATGTGGAACGCTATCGAGGCGGTCAAGACCGGCGATGCGACGGCTGTGGTTTCGTCCGGCAACACTGGCGCCCTGATGGCCATGTCCAAGCTGATCCTGCGCATGGCCGCCGACCTGGAACGTCCGGCAATTGTCGCCAGCTGGCCGTCGGTTCGAGGGTCCACGACCGTGCTCGACGTGGGCGCCAACGTCGGCTGCAGCGCCGAGATGCTGGTCGACTTCGCCATCATGGGGGAGGCCTTTCACCGCGCGGTTCATGGCGTAAAGAAACCGACCGTGGGCTTGCTCAACATTGGCTCGGAAGAGCAAAAGGGCCACGAGGAGCTGCGCGAGGCGCACCGGTTGCTGCGCGAAGGCGGCCTGCCCATCGCCTACTACGGCTTTGTCGAGGGCGATGACATCAGCGCCAGCACAGTGGACGTGGTGATCACCGACGGGTTCACCGGCAATGTGGCCCTAAAGACCGCCGAGGGCACGGCCCGTTACCTGGCCTCGGAAATGCGCTTGGCCTTCACGTCCAGTCTTGCCTCGAAGATCGGGGCCATGGTTGCTCAGAAGGCGCTCAAAAAGCTCAAGCACCGGCTCGACCCGAACACCGTCAACGGCGGTCCGCTGCTCGGCCTGAACGGGATTGTGGTCAAAAGTCACGGCGGGGCCAATGACGAAGGCTTCGCGAATGCGATAATGGTCGCCGCTCACCTCGCCCAAAGCCGATTCGCCGATGAGATTCGCGACAACATGCAGCAGCTCATGACCGTTCTGGCTCATCCCACTTCGGCCGGAGAAACCCCTTGAGTTCCAGTGTGCTGCGTTCCGCCATCACCGGGGTTGGCGGCTATCTGCCCGAGACCGTGGTGACCAACGAGGATCTGGCCCGGTTCGTCGATACGACGGATGCCTGGATCCGTGAGCGCACCGGCATTCACAAGCGCCACAAGGCGGCTGACGACCAGGGCGTCTCAGACCTGGCGACCATCGCGGCCACCCGGGCTCTGGCCGCCGCGGGGCGAGCTGCCGCCGAGGTGGATCTGATCATCGTGGCCACCACCACGCCGGACCTGACCTTTCCGTCCGTCGCCTCCATGGTCCAGCGCAAGATCGGCGCGCCAATCGGGGTTGCGTTTGACGTCCAGGCCGTCTGCTCGGGCTTTGTCTACGCCATGGGCGTCGCCGACGGCTTTGTGGCCCGGGGCATGTCCAAATGCGCCCTGGTCATCGGCGCCGAGACCATGACCCGGCTGATGGACTGGGAGGACCGCGGCACCTGCATCCTGTTCTGCGACGGCGCCGGCGCGGTCGTGGTCGAGCCGGTGGCCGGCAAGGGCGACAATTCCGACCGCGGCCTTTTGGGATTTTCGCTGAAATGCGACGGAACCAAGCAGGACCTGTTGTTCGTTGATGGCGGCCCCTCGACGACCGGCACGGTCGGCAAGCTGCGGATGCAGGGTAATCAGGTGTTCAAGCACGCGGTGATCAATATCTCCGAGGCCGTGCTCGATGCGGCCCGTGTGGCGAAGATCGATGTCAAGGACGTCGACTGGTTCATCCCTCATCAGGCTAACCAGCGCATTCTGGCGGGCGTCGCCCACCGGCTGGGCGTCGACGAGGCCAAGGTGATCACCACTGTGGCCGATCACGCCAACACTTCGGCCGCTTCGATTCCTCTGGCCATGGACCAGGCGGTGCGGGACGGGCGTATAAAACCTGGGCAACTTCTGCTCATGGAAGCCATGGGGGGCGGTCTGACCTGGGGCGCCTGCGTCGTCAGGTTATAAGGAAGAGGGAAGCCTTTGACTCGGCGCGGCATTCGCGGCATCAGAGGTTTACAATTTGGGATGGCGAGGGGTCATCATGGGTGAAACACTTACACGCGCCGATCTGTGCGAAGCGGTCCACGAAGAAGTTGGTCTGTCCCGCCAGGATTGCGCCGGCCTGGTAGAGCGTACGCTGGAGCTGGTGATCTCGGCCCTGGAAAAGGGCGAGCAGGTCAAACTGTCCGGGTTCGGCGTCTTTCAGGTCCGCGCCAAACGCGCCCGTATGGGCCGCAATCCGAAAACCGGCGAGCCGGCCGCCATCGAGCCGCGCCGGGTCATCAGCTTCCGCGCCTCGCAGGTGATGAAAGCCAGCGTGGACTCCGCACTGTCGAAATAAGGCATGGCGAAGGGACCCGAAGCCTTTCGCACGATTTCCGAGGCCGCCGACGAGCTCGGCGTCGCCCAGCACGTGTTACGGTTCTGGGAGAGCAAATTTTCATTCATCCGCCCGATGAAGCGGGCAGGTGGCCGCCGCTTCTACCG
The DNA here is from genome assembly GCA_964543805.1 of uncultured Brevundimonas sp. Taxonomy (GTDB): domain Bacteria; phylum Pseudomonadota; class Alphaproteobacteria; order Caulobacterales; family Caulobacteraceae; genus UBA5005. The sequence continues at coordinate 373 of CAZJBC010000275.1, read as the reverse complement.
GCCCCAGGACGTGGCCATTCTGAAGGGCGTGCGCCGGCTGCTGCATGACGAAGGCTATACGATCAAAGGCGTGCAGCGCCTGCACCGCGAGGAAGGCTTGAAGCGCCTCCTGCTGGGCGATGAGGACCCGTTTCCTCATGCGCATATCCGGGTCGAAGCATCTGCTGTCCCGCCAGCGCCCTCTCCAAGGGCGCCCGTGGCCCACGGCGCCTTGCTCGACGCCCTCGCCGATCTCGAGAACGCCAAAGCCCGTCTGGACGAATTGCTGGGTTAGCGATTGCGGCGCGGGGGCGCCGTCACTATAAGGGCCGCCTCCTCGGAATTCGGAGCGTGGCGCAGCCTGGTAGCGCACTTGACTGGGGGTCAAGGGGTC
>CAZJBC010000274.1:0-4140 GCA_964543805.1 uncultured Brevundimonas sp. | reverse complement strand
GGGCGCGCCGGCCGGCGCGGCGGCCGGTTGGGCCCAGCTGACGGCGACGCTGGCGGTGAGGGCGAGCACTGTGGCGGACGCCGTCAGGGCAAGGGATTTTACGGTGGTGCGGGTCATGATTGCGGTCCTCCGTCCGCGGGGTTTGTTTTTCTCGTTGCAGCCATCATAGCGCGGGCGCCTGGGCTTGTCGTCAGCCTTGCAGCACGGCCGCGGACGGCTTGCCCGATTTCGTGCCGGCCGATCAGGGCCGGCGCTTTTCGTCGCGGCCAGGATTGCCTATGACCGGGCCATGATTGACCGGTCCCTGACGCTTTTCGGCCTGACGCTGCTGCTGGCGGGAGCCGGCTGCACGGCGAGGCCGGCGGCCGACCCAAAGGCCGCGCCCGGCCTGTGGTCCGAGACCATCACCTCAACCAGCCTGAAGACAAGCCCGCCGCACGTTCTGCAACCACGCGTCCAGCTGGTCTGCGTCGATGCGTCGGGCAAGGTCGCCCTGCCCTACTACCGCGCCCGGACCGGCGCCGACTGCGAGATCGATCGTCATGACCGCTCGTTAGGCGGCGCCTGGACGTCCCAGACCGTCTGTCACAACCCCCAGTTCGGCGAGATGACCACGCGGGCCACGGTGACGGGCGACTTCCAGACGTCATTCAGCGTGAAGGCGTCGGTAAAATCGTCCTCGACCGAAATCTCGGCCGAGGTGACGGGCGTCTATCAGGGCCCCTGCCCGCCCCCGCCGGCGAACGAACCTGCGCCGCCTCAGGGCAGCATGCCTTCCAGCCGGTAGGCGGCGATCGCCGATCCACTGAACAGGGCCGTCTTTTCGTCGGCCGAATAGCCCGCCGCGATATGTTTGAAGGCGTTCCACAGGGTGGCGTAGCTGCAGGCGCCGCGATCGACCGGGAAATTGCTCTCGAACATGCAGCGATCAACGCCGAAGGCCTCGATGACGGTCTCGATATAGGGCTTCCATTCCGCCGCCAGCTGCGTTGAGGGCGCGGGCGGATTGCACAGGAACGAGTCGAAGTTGCAGAACGCCATGGCTAGGCCGCCCAGCTTGACCTTCACATTGGCATGTTTCGCCAGCTCCCGGATGTTGTCGCGCCAGACGCCGAAGCGCTCGTCGCGCCGGCCGGCATAGCTGGCGACGCCCAGCGGCGTTCCCACGTGGTCGAGGACGATTGACGTCTCGGGAAAGAAGCGCGCCAGGTCGATCAGATCCGGCAGCTGCGGCTCCAGCAGCCAGGCGTCGAAGGACAGGCCCAGCGGCGCCAGCCTGGAAAAGCCCTCGCGGAACTTGGCCGAACGATAGAGCTCGGCGGGCTGGCCGCGGTTCAGCGGGCCCAGCACATCCGGATCGGCGTCCCACGAGGAAGACTGCCGCACGCCGCGGAACCGGGCCGGCGCGGCGGCGATATGGGCCTCCAGGGTCTCGGCGATCACATCGCCCAGGGCCAGGTTGGCGTGGCCCATGATGCCGGCGCAGGCGCGCACCGGACCGTAGAGGCCGCTCGCCGTCATGGCCGCAACGCCATTGACGAACTCGGTCTCGCCCACCGGGCGCAGGTGCGTCGGCCCGTCCAGCCGGTACATGGACCGGCATTCCAGATAGACCGTGGCGCGGACATTGTGGCCGCTCTTCAGGTCGGCCAGCAGTTCGTCTAGCAGGTAGCGCGGCGAAAGGCTGGTGACTGTCGAGAACCCGTGGGTCGACGGCGGCGCCAGGGCGCGGGTCTCGGCCGTGGAGTCCCACAGGTGATGGTGCGGATCGACGATCGGCAGATCGGGCTCAAGAATGTCTTCGTTCAACGTCGCCGGTCCGGCCATGAATTTGCTCCTCCCAATCGAGGCAATGTGATTATCCGGCGGGCCGCCGCGGCGCAAACCTGTTGACCGTCCGGCTCGCGGCGCCCATCGTTTTATCCGAACCTTCAACCTGATGGGGCGGGGAAGGCTTATGGCGACCGACTCTTTCAATCCGGGCGATGAGGCCACGGGCGCGCCAGCCATTCCGCGCTTTGAACAGACGTTTCCTGTTCTCAGCTCTTTGGAAATCGACCGGGTCCGCCGGTTTGCCGAACTGCGCCGCTGGCCGGCCGGCGCCCTGCTATTCGAGACAGGCAAGCCGTCGGCCGGCCTCTTCGTGATCCTGTCAGGTCAGGTGGCGATCACCCAGCACGACGGCCTGGGCCACGTGACGCCCGTCGTCGAGGAAGGACCGGGCCAGTTCCTGGCTGAAGTCGCCACCCTGTCGGGCCGCGCGGCCCTGACCGACGGCCGCGCCGAGACCGACGTCGAGGCCTTGCTCGTGGCCCCGGCCGATATCCACACCCTGCTGATCGCCGAAGCCGAACTGGGCGAGAAGATCATGCGCGCCCTGATCTTGCGCCGGGTGATGCTGGTCGAAAGCTCCGCCGGCGGGGCCGTACTTATCGGTGCGCCGGAAGCCGCCGGCATGGCGCGGCTGAGGGCGTTCCTGACCCGCAACGGCCATCCAAACCACCTGCTCGATCCGCATGACGACCACGACGCGGCCGAGCTGGTGGCCCGCTATGCGCCCTCGCCGGCCGAACTGCCGCTGGTCGTCACCCCGGACGGTTCAGTTCTCAGGAATCCCGGCATAACCGAATTGGCCAGGGCGCTGGGCATGGGCGCCGGCCCGACGCCGAAGAAGCTCTACGACCTCGCCATCGTCGGCTGCGGCCCGGCCGGGCTTGCGACGGCGGTCTATGCGGCCTCGGAATGTCTGTCGGTGGCCGCCATCGACGGGCGCGCCTTTGGCGGACAGGCCGGCGCCAGCGCCCGGATCGAAAACTATCTCGGCTTTCCCACCGGCATATCCGGCCAGGCCCTCACCGGCCGGGCCTTCATCCAGGCTCAAAAATTCGGAGCCGAAGTGATGATCCCCCTGGCCATCAAGACCCTCGACTGCAAACGCGAAGGCGGCCGCCCCCTGGCCCTCGAGTCCGACGAGGGCGAACGGATCTGCGCGCGGACGGTCGTGGTGGCCAGCGGCGCGCGCTATCGGCGCCCGGCGATCGAGAACCTGGGGGACTATGAAGGGCGCGGGGTCTGGTACTGGGCCTCGCCCATCGAAGCCCAGCTGGCGGCCGGCCAGGAGGTGGCGCTGGTCGGCGGCGGCAACTCGGCGGGTCAGGCGGCCGTCTATCTGTCGGGCCACGCGTCAAAGGTGCGGATGATGGTGCGCGGCGAAGGCCTGGCCGCCACCATGTCGAGCTATCTGATCGAACGCATCGCCGCCACGCCCAACATTGAGCTGATGACCCGGACCGAGGTTTGCGCCCTGCGGTGCGACGAGACCGGCGCCCTGTCCGGCGTGCGCTGGAGGAACCGCGCGACAGGCGAGGAAACGGACTGCGACATTCGCCAGCTGTTCCTGTTCATCGGCGCCGACCCGGCCACGGACTGGCTGGCCGGCTGCGGCGTCGAAGTTGATGCGACCGGCTTTGTGGTCACGGCCGACAGGCTGACCACCTCGGTCCCCGGCGTGTTTGCCGTCGGCGACGTGCGATCAGGTTCGGTCAAGCGCGTGGGCGCTGCGATCGGTGAAGGCGCACAGGTTGTTGCAGCCATTCACGCCTATCTGGCCGCCAATCCGGACCCTGCGGAGAATGCCTCATGAGCGACGACTGTTCCCATCTGGGCGCTATTCGCACCGTCAAGCCCAGCGCGCGCGGCTGCGAGGAGTGCCTGAAAACCGGCGACTGGTGGGTTCACTTGCGGGTCTGCCGAACCTGCGGGCACGTCGGCTGTTGCGATCAGTCGCCGAACAAGCACGCCACCGCCCATTTCCGCGCCACGGCCCACCCCATCATCGAGGGTTATGATCCGCCCGAGCATTGGGGCTGGTGCTATCTGGACGAGGTGTTCTTCGACCTGTCGGAAGATCCAACACCCCAGGATGGCCCGATCCCCCGCTACGTTTAGGCGCCGGGCTTCGCATAGGCCGCGATCCAGATGCGCAGATCGTCATAGGACTGCGGTCCAAGCCTGCGATCGACCAGCTGGTCTCCCCGGAACAGCAGGGTGCTGGGGATCTGGTTGCTGCCCTCGGTCAGGGCGAAATGGGCGGGGGTGAGCGGAATTTCCCGCAGGGTGATCGCGTTCTGGCGCCAGATC
>CAZJBC010000273.1:0-4142 GCA_964543805.1 uncultured Brevundimonas sp. | reverse complement strand
CGCGGCGGAGTTCCCTTGGGCAGATAGAGTGCGCCGGAAACCAGCACCCGCGACTTGCCGTCCAGGCCGTTGGTCGAGGTGTAGAGGATGCGCAAGCTGTTGCCGGCGTTTGCCAGTTGCACCGCCGGCGGCGCCGGCTCGGTCTTCAGCAGCTTGCCAGGCGCGCCTTCGATGGAGCCGCTCCAGCTGTAGAAGGGCGAAAGTCCGCCGTCGCCCGTGAGCTCGGCGCCCTGGGCCGCGCCAAAGCCAAAGGCGGCGACGATCACCGTCACGATCGCGGCCAGCTGGCTCATCCGTTTGCTGCGCATACTGGTCTCTCCCCGGCAGTTGATGATCGACGTTAAGCCTGCGTCGCGATCAAGTCGATGCGGGTCACTTGTGATCGACATTCATCCAGATTTGCAGATCTCTGATCTGGGATGCCGAGAGGAAATCAGAAGCCCCAAATCACGCCACCGATCACGACGCTCAGAATTATGTAAAGGAAGAAGAGCAGCAATCCTGCGTACAAACTGCCTGTAAGCCAAAACCACAGTGGTGACGTATCGCGCATTTCTGACCGGCCATACCCTGACGGCATCCGGCCGGTCGTGAAGCCTACATAGAGTAGCCATCCCAAAACCTGGGGGATAAACAGGAATGCCTCGCCACCCGCCAATCCCCGCCAGTCATTGGTCGCCCAGCCAATAATGAGCCAAGGGACTACAGAAACTGCGAACATCCCGGCCAAGAGAGCCAGGCGTTGCCGAGTTTTCCATCCCCACCAGACCATGACGGGGTTATCGCATTCCCATGGAATGACCGCAATTTCGTCTGACCGAATGCACGCCCGGCGCTCCCCCTAATCTCCCTTCCCCCTTTGAGGGGGGGAAGGGCCGGGGATGGGGGTGCTGCGCGATCTTAACCAATTGGACCCTTGCGCAAAATCTTACGGGCCGGAGCGGCACCCCCAACCCCACCCTTCCCCCCTCGAGGGGGAAGGGCTTTTTCGAACAACTTCGGTTCAAATCGCCCGAAGTGTCCTACATCCCCCGCCGCTGCGGCAGCAGGTCGGGGAACACCGCCTCGCGCTTCTCGGCCTTGGCTTTGAACGCCTCGGCCATGTGCGGGCCGCTGTACATGCCGGTCTGCCAGGTGGCGATGTAGTCGAGTCCGTCCTTGATCGTATGGTCGCGGGCGTAGTTGATCATCACCTTGGAGCCGGCCACCGCCAGCGGGTTTTTCGTGGCGATCTCGCGGGCGGCTTCCAGCGCGTGGGCGACCACGGCTTCGTGGCTGTCCAGCACGGCGTTGACCAGGCCGATCTTCAGCGCCTGCTCGGCCGAAAGCCGGCGGCCCGTATAGGCCAGCTCCCTCACCCACCCCTCAGGGATCAGCTTGCACAGCCGCGGGAAGGTGCCGACATCGGCGGTCATGCCGATGTTGATCTCCATGATGCAGAAGAAAGCGTCGGCCGAGACGTAACGGATGTCGCAGGCGCTGGTCATGTCCACCGCCCCGCCGATGCAGCCGCCCTGGATGGCGGCGATCACCGGCATCCGCGCCTCGTCCAGACAGGAAAAGACGTCCTGCAGCGAATGGACATAGCGGCGGAACATCTCGCCGTTCAGGTGGGTGTCGCCGCTGTGCTTGGTCGAGGGATCGCCGAACACCGACAGGTCCATGCCGGCGGAAAAGTGCTTGCCCGTGGACGAGATCACGATGCAACGCGCCTTGGCCCCATCATTGATGTCGCGGATGATGAGTGGCAGCTCGTTCCAGAACGCCTTGTTCATGGAATTCATCGCCTCGGGCCGGTTCATGCGGATGTGGGCGACGCCGGCCTCGATCGAGACATCGAAACAGGTCCAGTCGGCTTTTGCGCTCATGGCGATCCCCTCGGTGATTTTTGAGCACCGTAGCGGGCCAGGAGGTCGAGGACCAATCGGCATTTAGCGAAAACTGCTCATTAAGGAGCCCTTCCCCCTTGAGGGGGGAAGGGTGGGGTTGGGGGTGCTCGCACCGGCGGTGACGCAGAGGGCTCAGAGGTTGCGCCTAGAGCGCATCTTGCGTCCGCATTTCAACGGCCGGCGAGAGCACCCCCATCCCCGGCCCTTCCCCCCTCAAAGGGGGAAGGGAGGTCGGTCCGTCATCCGCGTTCGCACGAACAGTCTCTGGATATTTATGAGTGTTGATCGAGCCAAGCGGGCAAAAAAAATCCGGGCGGGGAGGCCCGGACTTTTCTTCAATGTCCGCCGCCGGACTGGGGGGAGGCTTCCGGCGGCGGGTTGGGCTTCGTCCTAGGCCAGGTTGATCAGGGCCAGGGCGATGCCCAGCGCCAGCACGACGGCCGTCAGGATCGGCCAGGCGGAGGCGGCGCGGTTTGCGAAAGAGGCAGGTGCGAGAGAGAGCGTGGTCATTTCATCCTCGGTTGGTGATGGCGAAGGGGAGTTCGCCGGGGTGGATCGCCTGTTAGTGGCCTCCGACCCCTCCAGCGGATGCGCCGCTGTCAGAAAATCCTTGGCCGTTGCGTGGCCGATGACGGGGCCCTCCCCCTCACCAGCCATGGACCATACTATCGTGCATCACACAGTACTATGTCAATACCCAATAGCGCGTTTATGCAAGATAGCGGCAGACCGTTGTCACGGCTTGGGATTAGGGCTTGCCTTCCCCTGCGTCAGCCGTTGAAAAAGGACGCCAACAACAAGACCGTTTCGGGGGAAAACATCATGACCATGACCATGCCTGCCTTTGACCGCCGCACCCTGCTGGCCTCCATGGGCCTGGCCGCCCTGGCGCCGCGTTTGGCCTATGCGGCCAAGAGCGGCGACTACAAGAACCTGCAGGCCTTCATCGACAGCTATGTCAGCCCGCCGCTCACGGGCGGAACCACCCTGCACCGTCTGCCCGGCATCGCGGTCGCGGTGCTGCGCGGCAATGACCCCGTTCAGTACCTGAACGGCGGAACTCTGGCCTACGACACGCCCAACAAGGTCACCCCCGACAGCATCTGGCGCGTCTATTCCATGTCCAAGCCGATCAGCGGCATGGCCTGCATGAAGCTGATCGAGGACGGCAAACTCACCCTCGATACGCCGCTGTCCGACATCATGCCGGAATTCAAATCCATGCAGGTGCGCGTCGCCGGCTCGACCAACACCCGGCCCGCGACCAAGCCGATCCTGATCCGCAACCTGCTGACCCACACGTCTGGCCTGGGCTACGCCCTGCCCGGCAACACCAGCCCGACCGCGCTCGACTACATCAAGAACGGCATCGTCCCCGGCAGCCGCCAGGTCGACAAGACGCCGGGCGCCGATTTCGCCCCGGCCAAAAACCTTGAAGAACTATGCCAGCGGGCCGCCAAGCTGCCGCTCGATTTCGACCCCGGCACGCGCTGGCAGTATTCCATCGCCATCGACGTCATCGGGCACGTGGTCGAAAAGATCAGCGGCAAGACCTTCTACGAATATCTGCGGGCCAACATCTTCGAGCCCCTCAAGATGCACGACACCGACTTCGTGGTGCCGGCCGGCAAGCTCGAGCGCTTCACCTCGGTCGTGGCGGCGCAAGGCGACCATCAGACCGTGGTCGAGGACCGCAAACACTCAGACTTCGCCAAGGGCCGCGACATCATGAGCGGCGGCGGCGGCCTGGTCTCCACCGCCCGCGACTACGCCCGCTTCAACGCCATGCTGCTGAACGAAGGCACGCTGGATGGGGCACGCGTGGTCAAGCCGGAGACCGTTCGCATCGCCCGCTCCAACCTGATGCCCGACGGCGTGCGCGCCTCGATCGGCGGCCGCAACGGCTTCGGCGCCGCCATGCAGGTGATCATGCTCGACTCGGCCCGGCCCGGTCAGGAGCCGGCCGGCAGCTACGGCTGGTTCGGCATCGCCGGCACCCAGATGTTCGTCGACCCGACCAACCACCAGAGCGTGGTCGTCATGTTGCAGATGAACCCCACCAGCCTGCCAGTGCAGGCGGAATACAAGGTGGCGGCGGAGAAGGATTTCGCGGCGCTGAAGGGGTAGAAGCGGGCGACCCGTGGCAGCCGGCGCCAAGCTATAGTATAGGTAGCCGGAACCCTCACGATTGAGGCAGGCCTATGTCGACTCGGCAGCAAAGACTGTTAGCGACTTTGGTTGCGATCATTATCG
>CAZJBC010000272.1:0-4155 GCA_964543805.1 uncultured Brevundimonas sp. | reverse complement strand
CGCGCCAGGCGCCCCGGGAGCGCCGACAGCGCCGCCGCGTCCGCCACCGGGCGCACCGGCTCCGGGCGCCGCGCCGGCCGGCGGCTGGCTGAGGGCCGAGGTCGCCAGAACTGCGCCGACGGTGAATGCGGCGGCCGCAGCCGCCCACAACGAGCGTTTCATGTAACAAGTCCTCCCAGACTCTTTATTTGTTTGGAATTACGCATAGCGTCGGCAATGCGAAAAGGCCAGCGGGCCTTAGACACAGCTGAGCACCCGGACCGCCGAGAGTCGATTCCGCCCGGCCGACCTAGCGGCGCGGGCCCCTGGTCTTGTCGATCCAGGCGGCGGATTCGGACTTGATCCAGCCAAGGGCGTGGGCTTCGTCGCGAAAGCTCATCACCTTTTCGGTGTAACCGCTGGGCCAGGTCACCAGGACGCACCATTCGGAAAACACGCCGAATGACTTCGGCTCGAATTTGGGGCCTTCCTCGCTCATCACGGTTTCCTATCCTAGTCCAGGAAGCTGCGGTATTTCTGGGAGAACACGTCGCGGCCGATGATGTAGCGCATGATTTCGGACGAGCCGGCATAGATGCGGCTCATGCGCGCGTCGGTGAACAGGCGGCTGATCTCGTATTCCTTCATATAGCCCGCGCCGCCGTGCAGTTGCAGGCACTGGTCAACCGTCTTCCACTCGATCTCGCTGCCCAGCATCTTGGCCTTGGCGGCGGCGTTGGCGGTCAGCTGGCCGGCGTTATGCAGCTTGACGCAGTGGTCGACATAGACCTGCAGCATGTCGATCTCGGCATCCAGCTCGGCCATGCGGAACTGGGTGTTCTGGAAATCGGATATCCGCTGCCCGAACGCTTGGCGCTGCATGACGTAGTCACGAGTAATGTCGAAGGCGCGTTTGGCGGTGGCCAGGTATCCGGCCGCCCCGATAAGGCGTTCTTCGGCCAGGCTTTCGGTCAGGTGATAAAAGCCCTTGCCGGGTTCGCCCAGCACATTGGCCTTGGGCACCTTGACGTTGTCGAAGAACAGCTCGGCGGTGTCCTGGGCGTGCAGACCGATTTTTTCCAGATTGCGGCCGCGGGAAAAGCCTTCCATGCCGCGCTCGACCACCAGCAGGACCATCGCGTGTTTGCCCGCATCCCCCTCCACTTTTGCGGCGGTGACGATGACGTCTGCGTTGATGCCGTTGGAGATGAAGATCTTCGAGCCGTTGAGCAGATAATGGTCGCCCATGTCCTTGGCCGTGGTGCGGATGCCGGAAAGATCGCTGCCCGCGCCGGGCTCGGTCATGGCCACGGCCAGGATGGTCTCACCGCTGACGCACTTCGGCAGAAACCGCTGGCGCTGCTCTTCTGTGCCGAAGCGCTGGAAATAGGGACCGACGAGGCGGCTGTGCAGGGTGTTGTACCACTCGCCGCACCCGGCGCGGACGGTCTCTTCGATGATGATCTGCTCAAAGCGGAAATCGGAATCGCCCAGGCCGCCGTATTTCTCGTCCGGCCAGATCATCAGCATGCCGGCGTCGCCTGCCTTCTTGAAGGCGCTGCGATCGACGATGCCGGCTTCCCGCCATTCATCCATGTACGGGGCGATCTCGTCTTCGAGAAAGCGCCGGTAAGTCGCACGGAACATCGTCTGTTCTTCGGTGAAATCACGCATCACTTATGTCCCTGAGATTGCCGGACGAACGGAGGCCAGCAGGCGGCCTTCCTCGATCTGATCGCCGACCTTTACTGAAACGCCGCTGACCACGCCGTCCGCCGGAGCGGTGAGCGCATGCTCCATCTTCATGGCCTCGACCACGACGAGCTTCTGGCCTTTTTTCACGGCCTCGCCGTCGGCGGCCTCGACCGCGACGATGCGGCCCGGCATGGGCGAGAAGATATCGCCTGACGAGGCCGCGGCTCCCGTGGCGGCGCGGGTGTTGGGCAGGGACAGGCGGAAAGGCTGACCATTTTCAAAGACCATCAGGTCCTCGCCATCAAAGGTCCCGCCGGTGCGGCCAAAGTCGGCTGCGACCATGGCCAGCTCGCGCGGCTCGCCATCGAGCAGCACGGTCAGGGTCCGGCGCGGCGCGCCATTCAGGCGAAAGCCGTTGGCGCCGGTCCGTGGCGACCAGGGTCCGGCATTGACCGGCGCCTCGCGGCCATGAACCAGCTGGGCGGCGCCGGCCCGCAATATGTCGTCGGCCAGGGGCTTGGGCGCCTTCAGGCCAGCGGCATGGCGGTCGATGAAGCCGGTGTCGATATCGCCGGCGATAAAGGCGGAATGCTCCAGGCAGCTGGCCAGGAAGGCGGCGTTGGTGCGCACCGGAAAGACCTCGATGCCGCGGCAGGCGCGCGCCAGCTTTTTTGCCGCGGCCTCGCGGGTGGGGCCGTGGGCGATGATCTTGGCGATCATCGGATCGTACCAGGGCGTCACCGCTCCGCCTTCCTCGACGCCCGTATCCACCCGGACGAAATGCCGGGGCAGGCGAAGGCGCGTCAGCGGTCCTGTCGAGGGCAGAAAATTCTTAGCCGGATTTTCAGCATAGAGCCGCGCTTCCATGGCCCAGCCGCTTAAGGGGATGTCTTCCTGCTTCAACGGCAGGGGCTCCCCGGAGGCGACGCGCAACTGCCATTCGACCAGGTCCTGACCGGTGATGGCTTCGGTGACGGGATGTTCGACCTGCAGGCGGGTGTTCATTTCCATGAACCAGATGCGGTCGGCGCGCAGACCGTCCGAGCCGTCAGCGATGAACTCGATGGTGCCGGCGCCTTCATAGGCGATGGCCTTGGCAGCCTTGACCGCCGCCCCGCAGATCGCCTCGCGCACGTCGGGCGTCATGCCGGGCGCGGGGGCTTCCTCGATAACTTTCTGGTGGCGGCGCTGCAGCGAACAGTCGCGCTCGTAAAGGTGGACCGCATTGCCTTGGCTGTCGGCAAACACCTGCACCTCGATGTGGCGTGGGCGGGTCACATAGATTTCCAGCAGCACGCGGTCATCGCCGAACGAGCTTGCGGCCTCGCGCCGGGCGGACGTCAGGGCGGCGGCGAAATCGGCCGCCTTGTCGACCTTGCGCATGCCCTTGCCGCCGCCGCCGGCCACGGCCTTGATCAGCAGGGGATAGCCAATGGCGTCGGCCTCTTTCTGCAGGCGCGCGTCCGACTGGTCGTCGCCCAGATAACCGGGCGTGACCGGCACGCCGGCCTCGATCATGCGCTGCTTGGCGGCGTCCTTCAGGCCCATAGCCAGGATCGCCGATGGCGGAGGCCCGACCCAGATCAGGCCCGCATCGATGACGGCCTGGGCGAAGGCGGCGTTCTCGGACAGGAACCCATAGCCCGGGTGAATCGCCTCGGCGCCGGCCTGTTTGGCGGCGGCGATCACCGCCTCGCCCTTCAGATAGCTGTCCCGGGCCGGCGCCGGGCCGATCAGAACGGCGTCGTCCGCCAGCCTCATATGCAGGGCGCCTGCGTCCGCTTCGGAATAGACCGCAACGGTGCGCACGCCGAGCCGTTTGGCGGTGCGAATGATCCGGCAAGCGATCTCGCCCCGGTTGGCGATGAGCAGCGATCCAATCATGCCATCACATCCGGAACACGCCGAAGCGCGTGTCTTCGATCGGGGCGTTCAGGCTTGCTGAAATGGCCAGGCCCAGCACATCGCGGGTCTGGACCGGATCGATGATGCCGTCGTCCCACAGGCGCGCAGTGGCGAAATAGGGGTCGCCCTCGGCTTCGTAGGACGCGCGCACCGGCGCTCGGAAGGCGTCTTCCTCTTCCTTGCTCCAGGTCTCGCCCTTGGCCTCCATGGCCTCGCGCTTGACGGTGGCCAGAACGGAGGCGGCCTGCTCGCCGCCCATGACGCTGATGCGCGCATTGGGCCAGGTGAAGAGGAAGCGGGGGCTATAGGCTCGCCCGCACATACCGTAGTTGCCTGCCCCGAACGAGCCGCCGATGATGACGGTGAACTTGGGCACATTGGCGCAGGCCACCGCCGTGACCAGTTTGGCCCCGTCCTTGGCGATGCCGCCGGCCTCGTACTTGCCGCCGACCATGAAGCCCGAGATGTTCTGCAGGAACAGCAGCGGGATCTTCCGCTGGCAGGCCAGTTCGATGAAGTGGGCGCCCTTCAGCGCGCTCTCGGAGAACAGCACCCCGTTGTTGGCCAGGATCGCCA
>CAZJBC010000271.1:0-4158 GCA_964543805.1 uncultured Brevundimonas sp. | reverse complement strand
CCGGCCCCAAATGGGAGGGGTTCCTGGTCTCCAATCGTACGCTCATAGATTGGCGGGGGCGCTTCGTGCCCTGCGTCGCCGTCGGGCCGCTGGAGGCTGCGGTGATGGCCTACTGCAAGAGCCACTTCAAACCCTGGGGATATGTCGACGCCAGCCAGATGGGTGGCTCCGGCGTTCAAATGGACATGAACCGGCCCGACGCGGCGGTGATTTCCGCGGTCGAGCCCGGGTCGCCGGCGGCTGCAGCCGGGCTCGCGACTGGCGACGAGATTGTCGCCGTCGACGGCCATCCGCTTGAGAAGAGCGTCGGGAGCCTGGCCAGGGAATATATCTTCGGCAAGGCCGGGGATGTGCGTCACGTCACGATCCGCCGCGGGACTGCGCAGCAATCGTTCAGCCTGACCCTGGCCCCCGGACCCGTCAAATAGATCACGAGAAAAAACCCCGGTCCTCGCGGGCCGGGGTTTCAAAGGCCGGGATTCCGAAAAGTCCTATCCCAGAAACGCTTTCACATTGCGTTCAAGCTCTTCGGCCAGCATGCGGCCGACGGGGCTTGTATCGTCCTTGATGCTGTCGCGCACACAGGCGCGAATGGCGTCGATGTGAGCGTCGATAATCGCCAGCGGCGCTGATAGTCGCGTCTCCGGCTTGTCGATCATTTTGCACAGCGAGGCGGCGATGCGGGTGATCAGCGGAAATTCGTAGGTCGTGCCCAGGCCCTTCAGGTCGTGAGCGCGCAGATAGAGATTTTCGGCCGTGTCGGTCGTCCAGCCGTCGCTGCGGATGCGCGCACGGGCGGCGTCCAGCTTGGTGATCTCGTCCTGCAGCCATTCGGCGAAGTTGGACGACAGGCTCTTCAGCGCCGCTTCGGCCTTGGCGATGGCCGCAGGGTCAATGCCGGCGAAACGGCCGCCGACCTTGAGTTTCAAGGTGTTGGGGACATTGATGGTCTGTCCGGGCTGCTGGCTCATGGTCATTCCCTCGTGCGCATTTGCGCCAGATGTTCGCCGATCATCGAGGAAGGCCGTTAAAATTGGGTGTGCTCAAGTTGGCTGCGACAAAAGGCGCGAGCGGCGTCCTTCTAAGCCGAGAACTGTTCGGTCAGCACGCGCTCTTCGAAGGAGCGGCCGGCGTCGAACAGCATGCACAGGCTGGTTTCGCGGTCTTCCGAGACGTGGACTTCGATGACATCGCGCACCTCAAAGGCGTCGGCGACGGCGGCGATGGGGCGCTTTTCCGCCTCCAGCACCTCGAAGGTGACGCGCGCATCATGGGGCAGCAGCGCGCCGCGCCAGCGGCGCGGACGAAAAGCGCTGATCGGAGTCAGCGCCATCACCTCGGCGCCCAGCGGAATGATTGGACCATGGGCCGACAGATTGTAGGCGGTCGATCCGGCGGGCGTCGCCACCAGGGCGCCGTCGCAAACCAGCTCGGTCATGCGCACCTTGCCGTCGATGGAGATGCGCAGCTTGGCGGTCTGGCTGGTCTGGCGCAGCAGGCTGACCTCATTGATGGCCAGGGCCCGGTGCTGACGGCGATTGCGGTCGATGGCGACCATGACCAGCGGATGGATGATCGTGCGTTCGGCGGCAGCGATCCGATCGATGAGGCCGTCCTCGTTGAACTCATTCATCAGAAAGCCGATCGAGCCGCGGTTCATGCCATAGACCGGCGGCTGGCCCTTGAGCTGGGCGTGCAGGGTTTCCAGCATGAAACCGTCGCCGCCCAGGGCGACAATCACTTCAGCGTCGCCGGGCGCAACATCGCCGTAACGCGCGGCCAGACGCTCGCACGCTTCCTGCGCCTCGGGCCGGGCGCTGGCGACAAAGGCCAGTCGGGTGATGTGCCTTGGAGTCATGGGCGGAAGAAGCGCTGCACGCTGCAGCTTGTCAATTCGCGGTTTAACCGACCGCGGCGCGTTTCAGCACCGCGCGGGCCCGTTCCGGATCGCCGACGCCGAAGGCGGCCATGGCTCTGCGGCCCTCCTCGGGACCGCCGCCGGGGCGGCCCTGGTTGAGGTCGCGCACCAGGCGCAGGACGGTGTCATAGGCCGACCTGTCGATGCCGGCTGAAACACAGGCCAGGGCCAGCAGCTGCGGTTGATCGCTGTTGATTGCCTGTTCGATAGTGGCGTCTGGCACGTCAATGCGGCGCGCGAGGGCGGCGACAAACAAGGAAAGGCGCTGATCGCGCAGGGCCTTGACCAGGAAGCCCGGGCGCAACTGGCCGGAATCATGCAGCTTTTCGACGAGGCGCCGTTCCATGTCGGCCCGGTCTTCGCGGACAGAAATCGTGCCTGCCGGCTGACCCGCGGGGGCCGGCTCGCCGGCCTGGGAAGAGCGCACGGCTTCGGCGATTTCGCGGTTCAGGGCCTCGGCGTCCACCCGGAACCGGCTGACGATCGCCGAGCGTAGCGACTGGCCGACCCATACATAGAGTTGCTCGGCCATGTGGGGCTTGAGCCGCGGGTGGCGCACCAGGGGCGAGCGGATCGAGGCGATCATGCGCGAAGCCTCGAGCAGCCGAGCCATGCCGGACTCCGAAATGTCGGCGGTGTCGTTAGCCGCCAGGGCCGTCATCACCGCCGGATCGTCGATGCCGAGAATCTTGTCCACGACCCCGCCGCTGATCGCCGGCCGGCCGGCGACGGCCACCTGATGCTCGAGCGTGGCCAGGGCCAGAATGCGCACCAGATCGGCGTCCTCGAGCACAGGGCTTTGGGCGATCACCGGTCTGGCGATCTCGATCTCGTCCAGGGCCAGCACATTGATCAGGGCGTGAGGGGCCCATTCGGCGCTGGCCAGACGCTGGGACAGGGCCTGACGGATCTGACGCTCGGCGTCGGCCACCAGGGACATGAAGACCGAGTTCATCAGCGCCTGGACGGTCGGGTCGATCCGCTCGTCCTTGCGCTCGCCCGCGTCGCAAAGATCGACCAGCGCCAGCAGCAGCCGCTCGCGATCGGCCGGGGCCCCGCTCTTGGCCAGCATCAGGATTTCGTTCGGTTGCATTTCGGCCGGTACGCCCGCGTGAGTCTACAAGTTGGCCAATCATCGCCCGGTGGGATGAAAAGAGGCTTAAGTCGTTTGGCGCATTTATCTTGACGCGAACCCGGCGTGAGCCGATTTTCGCGGGACAAGATTTGAAATTTCAAGGAACTGATTGCTATGGCCGACGGCTCGATGGTCAACACCGCCTCCCTGCGGGGCAAGGTGTCGGAAGAAGAATGGCAGGTCCGTGTCGAACTGGCCGCCCTTTACCGGCTGGTCGCGCACCACGGCTGGGATGACCTGATCTTCACCCACATCTCGGCGCGCGTACCGGGGCCCGAGCACCATTTCCTGATCAATCCCTACGGCCTGTTCTTCGGCGAAATCACCGCCTCGTCCCTGGTCAAGGTGGATCTGGACGGCGAGATCGTCATGGACACCGAATACGCCATCAATCCGGCCGGCTTCACCATCCACTCGGCCATCCACGCGGCCCGCGAAGACGCCCACTATGTCATGCACCTGCATACCGATCAGGGCGCGGCGGTGTCGGCCCAGAAGGGCGGTCTGCTGCCCCTGACCCAGCACGCCCTGGCCTGCCTGCCGCGGCTGGCCTACCACGACTATGAAGGCATCGCCCTCAATCTGGACGAACGCGAGCGCCTGGTCGCCGATCTGGGCGACAAGTCCATGATGCTGCTTCGCAATCACGGCACGCTGACGACCGGCGAGACCGCCGCCTCGTGCTGGGTGTCGATGTTCTTCCTCGAGCGCGCCTGCAAGATGCAGGTCATGGCGCTTTCTGGCGGCCGCAAACACGTGCTGATCGCCCCCGACGCCGCTCAGGCGGAAGTCGCCAGGCAGGTGGCGGACAGCAATTCCATGTCCAGCCAGCTGGCCTGGCCAGGCTGCCTGCGTCTGCTCGACCGGGATTTGCCGGGTTACGACGCCTAAATTCACCGAATTTGGCGCCTGACTGGACCCAAGGGTCCAAATATTTCCGGCGGGCAATTCCGGCTGTCATAATGTTGATATAGCGCAGGCGTGTAACCCTGCCGGCGTCCTTTCAGGGCGGCGGCCGTTTCCGGAGCCCTTGAGTTGATCAGACGGCACTTCTTCCTCTTCGCCGCGATAGTGGTCATTCTCGCCATGGCGGGCGCGGGCGTCT
>CAZJBC010000270.1:0-4165 GCA_964543805.1 uncultured Brevundimonas sp. | reverse complement strand
ATCTGAAATTGATTGAACGTATTCAGCTAACTGGCGCCATTTCGATTCTCACAGTCCCCGAATCGGCCGGCTAATTCCCACATTTAACGGAATTTTAGCCACCTGCGGCCAGGCTTGCCTCATAATGATCGCCAAATTCGCACAGCCTTCGAGCCTTTCCGCCGTCTGGCCGGCCGCCCAGGGCGAGCCGTTTCGCCGCGTCCTGACTTGGCGGTCCACGGGTCTGCGCACCCGCACGATTCAGAGTCTCATTGTCGCTTCTCTCGTGTTTCTGGCGACCGGCAGCTTGCTGGTCGTCCCCTGGCTGGCCTGTAACACCATCGTCGGACTCGGCGATCGATGGCTTTGCCGCCGCCTGCTGGCGCGTCCCGATGATCGGGCCCTGGCTGTTGTATGCTGCGCCAGCCTCGCCGTCTCTGCGACCAGTTTCGCCGACATCGCCTTTCTGCTGCTGGCCTCGCCGTCGAATGTCCGCATCGCCCAGGCCGGTCTGGTGCTGAGCGCCGTATGCCTAAATCTTTCGGCCATGACGCGCGGCTCAAGGCTGGCGGCCGTGGTCATGCTCGCCCCCGGTACGGGCCTGCTGATTGCCGGCCCCTTTATGGCCCGGACTTTCGGCGATGTCCTGTCCCTGCAGGACGCCTTGCTGCTGAGCCTGGGCGCCGTGACCTATATCGTCTTCGTCATCCGTCTGGCGGCGGCTCTGAATGCCGAATGCAGGGAAAAGCTGGCCGCCTTCGAGGCCTGCGAGGCGGCCAACCGCGCCAAGAGCGATTTTCTGGCAGTGATGAGCCACGAGATCCGCACGCCTCTGAATGGCGTGCTGGGCATGGCCCAGGTCATGGAGCGCGACCACCTGACCCTCGATCAGCGCGAACGATTGAAGGTCATTCAGGCCAGCGGCGCGTCACTGATGGGCCTGCTCAACGATCTGCTGGACCTGTCGCGGATCGAGGCTGGCAAGCTCGAACTCGAATCCGCCGTCATGGACATGGAGGCGGTGGTCCGCAGCGCCCACGAAACCTTCGCCCCGCTTGCCGCCCGCAAGGGCTTGGTATTTGACCTTGTCGTCGATGCGGACGCACAGGGCGCCTTCGTCGGCGATGGCGGACGCATCCGGCAAATCATCTGCAACCTGGCCTCCAACGCCGTCAAATTCACCACCCAGGGCCGGGTAGGACTCAGACTATCCCGCACGGATGATGGGGTGCGCTGCGAGGTAACTCACTTCCCAAAAGAGCCGCTTGGACGCCTTCTTGTCGATAGCCCTGCGCTTCACGAACTCCGCGAACCCGAGGTCCATCAGAGCTGGATGCAAGGGCACCTGCCTCACTCCCGCTGCGGACTTCACATGCTTTTCGTCTCCGGTTCCTATTGCCCCGCTGTCGTCGTCAGTTACCTGGATAAAGGGTATCGGGCCGCCCAAACGGATGTCGCCGACATGGAGCTGAACGATTTCGCCCAGCCGCATGCCGGTGAAATAGCCCACCAATGGAATCCAAAAATATGCATCCCGGAACACGGACTGACCGGGCTCGAAGCGTCTTCTGAATGCCTTGCAACCGGTGAACACCGGGGCGCGGAAAATGATCTTCAGTTCCTCGGCGGTAAATGGGCGGCGAGATCGCTTGCTCTTGGAAGTCTTAGATACCTCCATACGGAGATCGACGGCGGGGTTTTCGCGTAGGTAGCCGTCAGCCTTCGCCCACCGAAAGAAGCCCTTCGTCGCCTCGAACAGCAAGGACGCCGTCTTCTGACTGATCCGCTTGCTCTCGTCCTCTGTCTGCCGGGCCTTGAAGCTCTTTCCGGCCCCAATGTGATGGTTGCTCCTGAGGCGCTTGAAGGCATCCCGCAGGCCGCGCACGTCGCCGACCGAGACGCTGGAGGCCGAGACCTCGGGACCGACATGCTCGACGAGGTAAGACAGCTGGCGGGTCCTGCTGGCGTGCGTCTTGGCCGTCCAGACGCGGCGCTTCACGTCGAGGTATTTTTCAACCAGTTCAACGAGCATAGGTCCCAGCCGCTCCGCAGCACGCACGCTGGGGCGGACGACGGACAGGCCATCGACGCTGACTTCAGCTCCCGACTTCCAGATGGTTCGGCGAAACAATTCCCTATACATTGTAAGCCGTTCCCCCGCTCTGGCCAGCGTTAGGCTTGGAGGTCACCAGCCGCATCTGACCAGTGTGATCTTGGCAGCTCAATATTCTGGGCGAATGCTCGCCAGTCCGTCGACCGGCTGACGTATGTGTGGATCGCGTTCTTGCCGCAGCGCGTATACTGGTCGAGGGCGAAGGTGGGGATGTCTCCGATCCATCCAAAAGGGGGCGCGGGATCGTCCTCGTTTGCAATCAATTGCAAATCGGAGTCGTCCGACCAGAGGCAGGTCGACAGAGGCGCAAGGACAAGGCCAGTCGCCCGATAGGCCTGGGCGTAGACCGCCATTACGTGCCCGAAATGGCCGACGGCCTCGAAGGCATCGAACAGCGCGGTTGGGTCTGGCCTGATATGGACGGGAGCCTCTGACCCGCAGTCCTGCCCTGTCGCCAGCGTTACGGCTACTGCCCTTTCGGCTAGATCGCGGTTCCTATCGAGTGCGACGGCAATCAGATCACCAAAGGCCGCTTCGCAAAGCTCCGATTTAAAGGGAGTGAGTTCGGGGGCATGCAGGGTGATGGTACGGAGGTCATTGGCGGATTGGCAGCGCGACCCCTCACACGAGCGCACGACGAGACGGGCCTTGCGTGGGTCGTACGTCTGAAGCGAACGACTAATTTCCTGTAGGCCGATCAGCCCCTTCACGTCGTCAGGCACCCGCACGCGCAGATGAAAAATGCCGTTGCGACGAAGAAGGTATGTCGGACCGGCCCCGCTCAACGAGGTATCTCGGTCTGACTGATCGGCATAAGCGCCGAACCCTCAGCGGCTCGCTCAACGGCTAACGACGGGGCAGTGGCTAGATAGGAGCCGCAGGAATTAGATGCAAGACCCGCCGTCACGTGGGCAGTCGCGTGTGGCAAATTCGAGGGGGGAGAGGCCCCTGAACCCTATGGCCTTTTGTTATTGTTGCTGTTTTCGAGGGCATTGGCGGAGAGGGTGTCCGTATAACCTATGTCCGCCGGTGATCGTCAATGGTCACAACTATCGCTAATAACAAAGGAAAATGTCAAATTCCATTCGCTGACGTTCGTTGACGTTCCCACATAACCGGGCAATAGTGTGGGAGACAATGTGGGAATGGTGATCATTGATGGGCCAGTTGACGGCGATGGGTGTGAAGGCGGCTAAGCGCCCTAGCCGGCGTCCTGGTCATGGCCGGCGCGTCAGCGGCCCACGCGGACCCGTGCGAAGCAAAGGTGACGGGCTATAAGGCCGGGACCGTCGTCACCGGGACTGTCCGATATGTCGGCGATGGCGATAGCCTTTGCATCGGTCAGGATGCTGACCCTAACAGATGGATCGAAATTCGGTTGGCGGACTTCTACGGTCCAGAACTCAGCGCGCCCGGCGGTCTTGAGGCGAAGTTGACCCTTGAAAGATTGTCCAAGGACAAGCCGGCGGTGTGCACGGTGCGGCCAAGTGATCACAGTTCCCAGACCTACAGTTATGACCGGTTGATTGCCCAATGCCGGATTGATGGCGCCAGCGTGGGGGACCTAATGCGTGCGGCCGGCGTGCGCGAGGGCGGAAATGGTCGAAAATAGGGAGCCAGCGATGAGAATTAAATTGCCAGGTGCGGTCGCCGCCATCTATCGGGCCGTCGAGGAACTTGAGCGGGAGTTCCCCGACCGTAAGTTCACCCCCGATGGACACCTAGTGGGATCGATCGGCGAGGTGGTGGCGGCGAAGGCGCTGGGGCTAACGTTGCATCCCGCCTCGCATCCTGGTCACGACGCTTACGACGCCAACGGCGACGTTCAAATCAAGATGACGGCGGGGCGAGTGGTGGCGTTGTACGATACATGCGCTCGCCTAGTGGTCGTCAGGGTCGTTTCACCCGAGGAAGCCGAGATTGTCTATGATGGGCCGGGAGAACCGGCTTGGCAGCAGGCCGGCAAAATGCAGAAGAACGGTCAACGGCCGATTAGCCTGTCTCGGCTCCGGGCGATTGCGGATCAGGCTGCGGCCCATCCCTAAAGAATTCTGCCGGCGTGACCCACAGCGC
>CAZJBC010000269.1:0-4183 GCA_964543805.1 uncultured Brevundimonas sp. | reverse complement strand
AGGGGTCTCGTTATGGAAAGGAGCGCGCGACATAAACGCCGTTTCCATTGGGATCGAGCTGGTCAATCCGGGCCACGAGTGGGGGTACCGCGCCTTTCCGGTGGCGCAGATTGACGCAGTCATCGCCCTGATCGGCGATATTCGCAGTCGCTGGGAAATCAGCGATGCGCGTATTCTGGGCCACTCGGACGTCGCACCGGCGCGCAAGGAGGATCCGGGCGAGCTGTTTCCCTGGCGCAGGCTGGCGATCGCCGGCCACGGTCTTTGGAGCGAGGCGGGGCTCGCGCCCGGACAGCCGCTATCCCTTGGCGATGAAGGGCCCGGCGTCTTTATCCTGCAGGCGGGCCTGTCGCGGCTGGGCTACGAAAGCCCGCCCTCGGGCGTTTTTGACGAAGCGACGAGCGCCAACATCCGAGCGCTTCAGCGGCACTGGCGGCCCGAGCGGATCGACGGCGCGGCGGACGGCGAGACCCGGGCGCGGCTGATGGCGTTGCTGCGTGAGGGCGCCTCGGGCGATCTGTAGTGTACTCATTTTGGGTGTGACGGAGTGTCGCAACCGGAAAAACGCCAAGCCGATATTAACAACCTTAGGTTCAAATCGGCGTCTTAGAGAGGCGCCACCGGCATGTCTGCGATTACCCAAGCCCGTAAGAAGTCCCACAGCCTTCGGCTGGCGATGGAAGCGGCTGACTGGTTTTTCGCCAATACCCTGGACGTCTTCCTGATTGTTCGCGATGGCGTTATCGAACAGGCCAGCCCTTCGCTTTCCAATTTTCTGGGCTGGAAGGAAGACGAAGGCGTCGGCCGCCGGTTCTCGGAATTCGTGCACCCCAAGGACATGAACGCAGTCCTGGCCGCCGTGGACGAGGTGACGCGCAAGGGCACGGCGATCTATGAGCACCGGGCGCTCACCAAGGCCGGCGACTGGCGCTGGGTGCGCTGCCGGATCAAGCGCTCGGGCGACGGCGCCAGCATTGTCGTCATGCAGGATATCTCTCAGGAACGCCGCCTGCTGCAGGAGGCGGCCGAATCCAAGAGCGCCTATCGCCTGCTCAGCACCTCCAGCGGCGTGCACATGTGGCGCTATCACCCGGCCACGGACGAATGCGAGATGGATCCGGACTTTTCACTGCCTTTCCTCGACACACCCCAGAGCAAGCGCGTGCCCCTGAGTGAAGCACGGGGCGGAATTCACGTCGAGGATGCGCCGATCGTCGAGTCCGCCTGGCGACGCACCGTTGGGAACGGCAAGCTGGCGGTGATCGAGTACCGCGAACGGGGCCCGGATGGCGAATGGCGCCGTCTGCGCAGCGCCTGGATGGGCGTGCGTCAGCACCAGACCGGCGCCTGGGAAGTGGTCGGCGTCTCGCAGGACCTGACCGAACTAATGACCGAGCGCGACCGGGCGCTGCGCGGGGAGGAAGCCGCCCGGGCCGCCGCCGAGGCCAAGGCCCAGTTTCTGGCCAACATCAGCCACGAGCTTCGTACGCCGATGAACGGCGTGCTGGGCACGCTCTATCTGGTCCGCAACGCCGACTCGCCCACCGAGCGCCAACGCCTGGTGGACGAAGCCATCAACGCGGGCGGGGATCTTTCCCGTCTGCTGGGCGATATCGTCGACTTTGCCGACGCCGATGCCGGTCGCGTGCGCATCGAGCCGCTCTGCGTCGACGTTGTCGATCTGGTGGAGGGCGTCTGCAGGCCCTTCCGCGACCAGGCGGCCGAACGGGGTTTGATCTTCCATCTGGTCAACGCCGCGTCCGGCAGCGTCACGCTGGATCCGGCGCGGGCAAGGCAGATTCTCGGATGCCTTCTGGCCAATGCGTTGAAATTCACCGCTCAAGGCAAGATCGAGGTGCGCGTGCGCCCCATCGGAAGCGGCGCCGACGCGCGGTTGCATTTCGAAATCGAGGACACCGGCGTCGGCATACCTTACGACAAACAGGCGGCCCTGTTCGGTCAGTTCCATCAGGCTGACGGTTCGGCTACGCGGCGGTTTGGCGGCGTCGGCCTGGGGTTGGCGCGAGCTCGCGCCCTGGCCGAGCTTATGGGCGGCTCTATCGATTTTTCCAGTTCCGAGGGCTTCGGGTCAGTCTTCTACCTTACGATTGCAGCACCGGCCGGCCAGGAGGAAATCAGGTCGCCCGAGCTGGCCCTGTCGGGACTGAAGGTGCTTCTCGTCGAGGACAATCCCACCAACCGACTGGTCGGCCAGCGGCTGCTTGAAAGCCTGGGGGCGGAGGTGGCCTGCGCCGAGGACGGCGCACGCGGCGTCGAGGCCGCGACGAGCGGCGGTTACGATCTCATATTCATGGACATCCAGATGCCGGTCATGGACGGCATGGAGGCGGCCCGGCGTATCCGCGCCCTGGACGGTCCGGCCGCCCGGACCCCGATCATCGCCCTGACCGCCAATGTGCTCGATCATCAGATCAAGGCCTATCGCGCCTGCGGCATGAACGGCTGCATCGCAAAACCGATCTCGCCGGCGGCGATGATCAACGAGATCGCCCGTCTGGCGGACGACGATGAGGCGATCTGCGCGGCGTAAGATAGAGCGGGTTTCAAAGGTTGACCGCTTGCCCCGCCTCGATCATGGTCGCGCCGACCAGACGGCCGGGCGGTCGCGGCGCTTTCGGGCGTCGAGGAAAGTCCGGGCTCCACGGTGAAAAGGTGACGGGTAACACCCGCCGGGGGCGACCCCAGGGATAGCGCCACAGAAAGCAAACCACCTGCGGCTTCGGCCAAGGGAAAGGGTGAAAGGGTGGGGTAAGAGCCCACCGCGGACGCAGTAATGCGGACGGCATGGCAAGCCCCGCCTGGAGCAAGACCGAATAGGGACGGCGTGCTGAGGACTTCGGTCCAGGGCGGAGCTCACCGCTCCAGTCGTCCGGGTAGGTCGCGAGAACCGTTCAGCAATGGACGGTCCAGAGGAATGATCGTCGCGCGCCCTTCGGGGCGTGGCACAGAACCCGGCTTACAGGCCGTCTGGTCTTTAACTATACACAGAAACGGCTTGAGGGTTGTGGATGAACCCTGATGTTCTATGTATGTTCTGTTGGCGGTTATTCAGAGCGGTTAACCATACGTCAATAATATAGCCTTGATTTGCTTGAAAAAGCACCAAAGAGGCATTGTATCCCGGTTAATCCCATGTTATCCCATTCGCTTCGGGCGGGCTGAATTCCGATGTTGCGTCGGGACTGGTGCGCGGGGGTTAAGCGGTGTTTCTGTCGACGTTCGACAAACAGCTGGATGCGAAACGGCGGATCGTCGTGCCGGTCGAGTTCCGCGCCCTGACCAGCGGCCCGTTTGACGGCGTCATCTGCTTTCCATCGATTGAGGCCGACTGCCTGGAAGGCGGCGGCCAGGCCCTGTTCGAGCGCTATGACGCGCTGATTGAGGATCTGGCGTTCGGCGATCCCGTCCGCAGCGCCCTGGAGCTGTCGTTCTATGGCGGCATTCACCGGCTGGGGTTCGATACCGCCGGCCGCATCACCCTGCCTGAAGCCCTTTGCGACGCCTTTGGCCTTAGCGACTGGGTGACGGTGGTGGGCCTGAAGGACCGCTTTCAGATCTGGCCGCGCGAGGCCTTCCAGGCCCAGCGCGCCGCCCAGCGCGACATTGCCCGCCAGGGCCTTGCCGATCTGCGCCTGGCCCAGCGCGCCGCGCGCCTGGGAGGCGCCGGATGACCGCGATCCCTGCTCACAAGCCGGTGCTGCTGGCCGAAGTGATGCGGGCCCTGGCGCCGGAGACGGGCGAAGTCATGATCGACGGCACCTTCGGGGCAGGGGGCTATTCTCGCGCCATCCTGGCGACCGGCGCCCGGGTCATCGCCTTTGACCGCGACCCTTCCGCCGCGCGGTTTGCACAAGGCCTGCCCGCCGATTGCTTCACCCTGATCGCCGACCGTTTTTCGCAGATGGAGCGGCATGTGGCGTCCGCCGACGGCGTGACGCTGGATATTGGGGTCTCGTCCATGCAGCTGGATGAGGCCGAGCGCGGCTTTTCCTTCATGCGCGACGGGCCGCTGGACATGCGCATGAGCGCTGACGGGCCCACCGCCGCCGATCTGGTCAACACGCTGGAGCCGGCCGAACTGGCGCGTCTGTTCTGGGTCTATGGCGAGGAGCGCGCCTCGCGCCGCATCGCCGCCTTCCTGGTCCGCCGCCGCGTCGAGACG
>CAZJBC010000268.1:0-4206 GCA_964543805.1 uncultured Brevundimonas sp. | reverse complement strand
CGCCGCGCCCTTCATCATGATGAGCCAGAACCGCCAGCAGGACATCGACCGCAAGCAGGCCGAGAACGACTACCAGATCAACATCAAGGCCGAGCTGGAGATCGAACTGCTGCACCAGAAGATCGACGAGCTGCGGGAAAAGGAAGTCCAGGCCCTGACCCAGGCGATCAGCGACCTGACCGTTCTGTTGAACAAGACCAAGGCCAAGGTCGCCCCGTCGAAAGCCTGACAGCAGTTCCAGGCAGGGCATAGAAAAAGCCGCCGGAGCAAACTCTGGCGGCTTTTCCGATCCGGTGCGCCGTCCGCCCTAGAGCGAAGCGTCGACCTTGCCGAACGAGGTGTTCAGCTTGCCGCCGATGGTGCCGACGACGCCGACGATGACGACGGCGATGAGGGCGACGATCAGGCCGTATTCAATGGCCGTGGCGCCGGACTCATCCTTGGTAAAACGCGAGAGAAACTGGGTCATACGAGGTCTCCTGTGAATGGAATCTATTCGACAGGAGGACGCGGCCAACCCCCGCCGCCTTTCCCCCCATGCGATGGACGCAATGTCGCAGATCAGCCTTAACCGAGCTTGAAAATTTCCGGCAGGCGCGAAAAAAATCTTTTGGTTTACAGTCGCTTACCACCTTGGCATAGGTTGGTCGAACATGTTCATTCGGGTCCATCTTTACGGCGCCCTTATAATCCGGACATCCGATCCGTCTCGAACCCTGACGCGATCGCGCCCAATTAGGCGCTGCAACAGCGGAGAGGGGTCCATGACGGACTTGATCCATTTTGTAATGCGCACGCCGATCGATGACCGGCCTCTCCGCGCCCATTACCGGAGCTAGGCCAAATCCCATGCAACCCACGGTCATGCGCCTTGTCGGCGCCCTGACGACCATTTTCGGCGTCGGCTTCTTAAGTTTCTTCGCCGCCGCGGCGGTGTCGCCGATGATCACCCACCTGACCAATTGAAACGGCTTTTGGCCGCCCCGCCTGCGCGGCCTGGCTCTGGAGCCTTATGCTGATGAAAGCTGACCCACCGCCGCGGGGAGCCTCTTTTCACGACACGATGACCGAGGTCCTGGCCCGGGCGCATGTCGACAAGTCCAGCACGATCCGGGTCATGGGATCGGGCGGCCTGGCGCCGTTGCTCTGGCTCTGCCGGCACGGTTACGAACAGGTCGGGTTCGTGCGGCCTGGGCCTTGCCCGGCCGACAGCTGCGACCTGCTCATCATCCTGGATGCCGCCGGTGTGGACGGACTTGCCCGGTGTCTGGAAGACGGACCCCACCTGCGCGATGGCGGCGTCCTTGTTGTGCAGATGTCGCCGGCCAATCCAGGCGGCGGCGATCCGGTGCGCAGGCTGCTTGCCCGTGAGGGGTATGGGGTTGAGCCCCACATCCACGGCCAAAGGCGGGATCTCTACCTTGCCCGCCGCCATGCGGCCGACAGGTTCCGGAAGGCGGCCTGACGGGAGCGGCCGAGCGATCTTTATACGGCCCTTATGCCTAGGGCCGCCCATCCGTATCGAATGCTGACGCCGGACCACGATAGACGATCGGTTAACGCCGGTTAAGTTTTCGACCGCCGACTTGATCTGGATCACGATGGCTGCCGGAAATGACTTCATCTTCGGCGGGCGATTGCTGTTCCCGTACTTGGAGAACTCTCGATGGCCGACCTGATCTTTCTCGCGACAGGCGTCGCGATATTCCTGATCTTTGGCGCCTATGTCGTTGCTCTGAAGCGGATTTGAACATGCTGAACGAAATCCTCTGGGCCATCGGCGCGGCCGTCATCGGCGTCTACATGCTGATCGCCCTGCTGCGTCCCGACAAACTCTAGAAAATTCCGAGAAGGAGTGCTTCCCATGGACTGGAGAGGCTGGGCCGAGATCGGCTTTACGATCGCCCTTACCCTGGTGCTGGCCTGGCCGCTCGGCGCCTATCTGAAACGCGTGTGGACCGGCGAGCGCACCTGGCTCGATCCGGTGCTCAAGCCCGTGGAGCGGGTGCTCTACGCCGCCTTTGGGGTCAAGACTGAAAAGGGCGTCGCCCAGGGTCAGACCTGGGTCGGCTACACGGCCGCCATGCTGGCGTTCAGCGCGGCCAGCTTTGTTGTCCTCTATCTGATCCTGCGCTTCCAGAACCTGCTGCCGTTCAATCCGCAAGGGTTCAAGGGCCTGTCGCCCGACCTGTCGTTCGACACGGCGATCAGCTTTGTCACCAATACCAACTGGCAGTCCTATGTGCCGGAAGCGACGGTTTCGACCTTCTCGCAGATGGCGGGACTGACCAGCCACAACTTCCTGTCAGCGGCGGCGGGCATCGCCATTGCAGCGGCCCTGTCACGCGCTTTTGTCTCCAACCGCGGCAATGACCTGGGCAACTTCTGGGTCGATCTGACTCGCATCAGCCTGTACGTGCTGCTGCCGGTGTCCTTCGTTGGCGCCCTGGTGCTGGTCGCCCTGGGCCTGCCGCAAACCCTCGCCGCACACGTCGATGCGACCACCCTGGAAGGCGCCAAACAGACGATCGCGGTCTATCCGGCCGCCAGCCAGGAAATCATCAAGCAGTTCGGCACCAACGGCGGAGGCATCTTCAACGCCAACTCCGCCCATCCGTTCGAAAACCCCAACGCCTGGACCAATCTCATCGAGATCGTGGCGATGAACGTGCTGAGCTATGCCTGCGTCTTCGCCTTCGGCCGCATGATCGCGGCCCGGAAGGAAGCGCGCGCTCTGGTCGCGGTCATGGTGCTGTTCATCGCCGCCGCCTCCGCCGGCGTCTATGCGGCCGAAGTCCAGCCCGCCCCGGCCCTGGTTGCGGCCGGCGCCCAGGCCAACGTCAATATGGAGGGCAAGGAAGTGCGCTTCGGCGCGCCTTCGACGGCCGTGTGGACCGCCTTCACCACGGGCGCATCGGACGGCGGCGTCAACGCCATGCATGACAGCTATATGCCCCTGGGCGGCGCCATCGCCATGTTCATGATCCAGCTGGGTGAAATGCTGCCCGGCGGGGTCGGCTCCGGCCTCTACGGCATGATCGTCGCCGCCCTGATCGCGGTGTTCGTCGCCGGCCTCATGGTCGGCAGGACACCGGAATATCTCGGCAAGAAGGTCGAGGCGCGCGAGGTCAAGTTCGCCATGCTGGCGGTGCTGATCCTGCCCCTGTCCATTCTGGGTTTCGCCGCCCTGGGGGCCGTCACGCCGATTGCGCTCAAGGGACTGGAAAACAGCGGTCCACACGGACTGTCGGAGATTCTCTACGCCTTCTCTTCGGCCACCGGGAACAACGGCTCCGCCTTCGCCGGCCTCTCCGCCAACGTACCCTGGTGGAACACCACCCTTGGCATCGCCATGCTTCTGGGCCGCTTCGGCTACGTCATCCCTGTGATGGCCATGGCCGGATCCCTGGCCGCCAAGCCGAAGCTCGAGGCCTCCACCGGCACCTTCCCGACGGGCGGACCTTTGTTCATCGGCCTGCTCGCCGGGACCATTCTGATCCTCGGCGGCCTCTGCTTCTTCCCTGCCCAAGCCCTTGGCCCGATCGTCGAGCACTTCCAAGTGCTCGCCGCGGTCCACCACTAACCTCTGGGAGTCTGACATCATGACAACCGTTGACGCCCATCTGGGGGAAAAGCGCCGCTCGGCGCTGACCGCCACGGCCTTTTCCTCGTCTGTCGTCACGCGGGCGACCCTGGACTCGTTCCGCAAGCTCGATCCGCGCAAGCTGACCGGCAATCCGGTGATCCTGGCCGTCGAAATCGTGGCCCTTTTGACCACCATCTCGGCCGGGCTCGCGATCGCGGCCCATCAGCCGTGGGGCTTTGCGGTGCAGATCGCCCTGTGGCTCTGGGCCACGGTGCTGTTCGCCAACTTCGCTGAAAGCATCGCCGAAGGCCGGGGCAAGGCCGCGGCCGACGCGCTGCGCGCCACCCGCGTCGAGACCATGGCCAAACTGATCATCGACGAGAAGACCGGGACCTATGTGCCCACCGCATCCCACAAGCTGGGCGTCGGTCAGATCGTGCTGGTCGAAACCGGCGACATCGTTCCCGTCGACGGCGACATCGTCGAGGGCGTCGCCTCGGTCAACGAGGCGGCCATCACCGGCGAGTCCGCGCCCGTCATCCGCGAGAGCGGCGGCGACCGGTCGGCCGTGACCGGCGGCACCACAGTGGTCTCGGACTGGATCAAGGTGCGGGTCACGG